>DASXIP010000031.1:0-3188 GCA_036497875.1 Caldimonas sp. | reverse complement strand
GATCAGCACGCCGCCGTAGTTGGCATCGAGGTACTCGAGGTTGGCGGCGTGATGGACGCGGTGTGCCGACGGCGTGTTGAGCACGTACTCGAGCCAGCCGAGCTTCGGGATCCAGGTCGCGTGGATCCAGAACTGGTAGAGAAGGTTCAGTGAAAGCATCTCGAAGACGACGCGCGGCTCGAAGCCGAGCCAGATCAGCGGCACGTAGAACAGCGCGCTGCCGCTCGCTCGGCTGAGGATGCCGATCCGGTAGGCGGCCGCGAGGTTGAGCTCGTTCGCCGAGTGATGCACGGCGTGGTTGCACCAGAACCAGCGCACGCGATGCGCTGCGCGGTGGAACCAGTAGTAGCAGAACTCCTGGCCGATGAAGAGCGCGACGAGTGCTGGCCAGCCGTCGAGCCCGATCTGGCCGATGCGGTGCCGATACGCGAGGACGATGAGCGGCGTCGCGATCGACAGCGGCAGGAAGAGTTGCACCGCGACGCGGGCGAAGAGGTCGAACAGCGAGACGGCGCTCGCCCGCCAATCGTACGAGCGCAGCCGCGCGAGGACGATCGCCTCGAGCAGCGAGGTGACGACCACCGTCGGCAAGGCGACGAAGAGGAGGAACTTGTCGAGACCGTTCAGCACGCGCGCATTGTCGGCGAACCGTGGCCGCGGGGGCTTCCGCCCACGACGGCCGGCGCGTGAAGAATCTTGAAGGCGACGGCCGGCGCGGCGGCGAGCATCAGCCGGCGGCGCCGACCGGCTCCTCGCCGAGCACCGTGCAGCGGCGGACGACCCGGCGCTGGGTCAGCGGGTCGTACTCGGTCGCCCGGTGCATCAGGCAGCGGTTGTCCCAGACGATCAGCTCGCCCGGCTGCCAGTGGTGCTCATAGGTCAGGTCGGGATGGATCGCGAGCGCGTTGAGCTCTTCGATTAGCGCTCGTCCTTCGTCGTACGGCAGGCCGACGATCGATTCGGCATGGTCGCCGAGGTAGAGGCAGGTTCGCCCGGTGTCCGGATGGCGGCGTACGACCGGATGCTCGACCGGCGGCGCGTCGCGCTTCTGCTCATCGGTCATGAGGTCGATGCCGTGGCGGCGCGTACGCGAGAAGTCGAGGTTATGGACGGCGCGCATGCCGGCGATGCGTCGCTTCCAGGCGTCGCTCAGCCGCTCGTAGGCGCCGACCATGTCGCAGAAGTGCGTCTCGCCGCCGTGCTCGGGAACGATCTCGCCGTAGATGATCGTCGCTTGGCCGGTGACGCGCCGCCACGAGCCGTCGGTGTGCCAGACGAGCGTCCCCTTGTCGGGATGCTTGCCGTTCGGCCTGCCGTCGGCGTCGAGATTGGAGAGGCGGTACAGCTCGGGGAAGCCGTCCGCGTGGTACATCGACATGACGTGCACCTGGACCTCGCCGAACTGGCGCGCGAACGCGACCTGCGCCGCCGGTGGCAACTCGGCCGGCGGGAACAGCAGCACCTGGTATTTGAGGAAGGCGTCGTAGAGAGCGCGAAACGCCTCCGGTGAGACTCCGGCCGCGACTTCCAGGCCGGAAATTTCTGCGCCGAGCCTGGGCGTCAGGCGGTGAATCGCGAACGGCGCGGGAGAAGGGACCGCAGCGCGCATGGTGGGCTCCGAATGTTCGGCTCGACGACCCTCAGGGGCAGATGAAGCCGGCGCCGGTCGGCGAGCGGAAGCAACCGACCGACTCCGGCAGCAGCTGCTTGGGCAGCCAGAGCACGATGTCGGGGAAGACGACGACGAAGGCGATCGTTGCGAAGAAGACGACGTAGAGCGGCAGCGAGCGCACCACCGCGGCGCCGAAGCCGACGCCAACGTACTTCGACGCGACCAGCAGCGACAACCCGTACGGCGGCGTGATCAGGCCGAACACCAGCGTCGTGATGATGACGACGCCCATGTGCAGCGGATTGATGTGGCCGACCTCGGTCAGCTTGTTGATGATCGGCATGAAGATGATGATCGCCGGCACCGCGTCGATGAAGTCGCCGACGATGACAAAGACGCAGACGAGCAGGAACATGATCATCGCGCCGTTCGTCCCCGCGAATGCGGTGATGTGGGCGGCGACGATGTCGGGGCCGCGCAGGTAGGCGACCATCCAGCCGAACGCCGAGGCGCTGGCGACCGCGGCGAGCGGCAGCGAGTAGAGGAGGCCCGCGTACATGAAGTCGCGCGGCAGCTCGCGGATGTGGCCGCGGTTGAGCACTGGGATGAGGACGACAAGGATGTAGACCGCGGCCGCCATCCCGGCCTCGGTCGGCGTGAACCAGCCGGTCAGGATGCCGCCCATGATGATCACCGGAATGACCAGCGGCAGGGCCGAGCCGCGCGCGGCGACGAGCACCTCGGTGAGCTTGGCGCGATTCTTCATCACGCCGGTCGGGCCCCAGAAATAGCTGTACACCATCAGCCCGATGCCGATCAGCACGCCGGGAACGACGCCGGCGAGAAAGAGGCCACCGATCGAGACGTTGCCGGTCGCACCGTAGACGACCGCCATGATGCTCGGCGGGATCAAATTGGCCATCGTCGACGCCGACGCGATCAGCGCGGCGGTGAAGGCGCGGTCGTAGCCTTCTTTGGCCATGTCGCGCGCGATCGTCCTGCTCAGGACCGCGACGTCGGCGGTCGACGACCCCGAAATGCCGGCGAAGAACATGCTGAACAGCGTCACCACCTGCGCCAGGCCGCCACGCAGGTGGCCGACCAGCGTCTGCGACAAGCGGATCATCCGGAACGCGACGTCCGACGACGCCATCAGCTCGCCGACGAGCAGGAAGAACGGCACCGCGAGCAGGGTCTCGGAGTCGATGCCGTGGAACAGCTGGCCGACCATCGACTGCATGCTGATCGGCGTGAACACGGTCGCGACGAGGACACCCGCGATCAGCGCGAACGCGACCGGCACGCCCATGTAGCCGAAGCCGAGGAAGAGCGCGGTCATCAGGATCAGGACGCCGGACGCGCTCATTCGACCGCCTCCCGCGAGTCGTCGCGGTCCTCCGGACCTTCGAAGCGGTTCTTCCAGCCGCAGACCAGTTGCTCGATCGTGAACAGGAAGATCAGGACGCCGGCGGCTGGAACGATCGCCGTGTAGACCGCGAGCGGAACGAGCGAAGGCATCCGGTAGCTGCCCATGTCGAGCAGCGCGTTCTGCGTTCCGCACCAAACCAGGAGCACC
>DASXIP010000030.1:0-5776 GCA_036497875.1 Caldimonas sp. | reverse complement strand
TCGTCGGGTTGCCGCCTTCGAACGGCGGCCGCGGCGGCGGCCGGCCTTGCTGCGAGCGCGGCGCCGAAGGCGGCGCCGTCACCGGCGGCGCGGTCACGACCGGCGCCGGCGAGGCCTGGGCGACGAGCGAGCGCATCTGCGGGTCGTTGCGCAGCCGCGCCGCGACCGGGGCGACCGGCTGGCGATGCAGCATCACGTCGGCAGTGACGAAGTTCACCGCCTGCGGGAACTTGCGGTTCGCGAAGTCGCGCCGGTCGACCCCGCCGTTGCGGTTGTTGTTGACGATCGTCGTGATGTTGGTGATGTTGGTGACGTGCGTGATGTTGACTTCACGGACGTAGCGCGTCGACGTGCGATACGCCGGTACGTACACCTCGCGCGGCGCGAGCGGGAACCAGCCGACTGCCGGCCCGCCGCCGCCGATCGAGACCGAGACGCTGACGCTCGGCCCGCCGATCCAGGCGACGAGCGCCGGCGCATAGACCGGACGAGCGATGTACGTCCCCGGTGCCCAGCACCAGACGTTGCGGCGCATGACCCAGCGGCCGTAGTGGAACGGCGCGAAGCCCCACGGCGCGTCGTCGACCCAGGTCCAGCCCCACGGGCGGATCCATGCCCAGTGGCCGGCGCTGTACGGCGCCCAGCCAACCGGCACCGCGCGCGGCACCCAGAGGGCACCGTATTCCGGCGTCTGCTCCCAGCTGCCGTAGCGGTTGAGGTCGTCGGCGCCGGTCATCTCGGGCGAGACGTAGCGCGTCGTCGCGACGCTGTCCTCGGCGTGGTCGCGCTCGTCGTTCCAGCCGGCGAACGCGTCCTGCACCGGCTGCTGCATCGCGTACTGCGGAACGCCGGCGGCATCGACCCAGAACTGGACGTGCTGCCCAGCGGAGACCGGCAGCGCGGTGTTGCCTGACTCGTAGATCGCCTGGCCATTGAAGACGGTGACGTCGCTCGCCCGATCGAAGCGATCGAATCGATAGCGGCCGACCGCCAGCGCGCGAAACTGGCCTTCGTCGGTCTCGAGCGAGAACTCGGCGAGCGATTGCGGGTTGCGCAGCCGGGCTGCGACGCTGCCGGCCTCGAGGCGAACCTGGAAGCGGGTGTCGTCGAGGCGAACGATCTCGAGCTCGGTGGCGGCGGCGAGGCGCAGCGTCGTCGTGCCGAGCATGACTTCGGCGCGCGCATCCTTGTCGGTTGCAATACGGTCGCCGCTCGTCAACGGGCGGTTGCGTGCGATGCTGATCCATTCGTTGTTGTCGGCGCTGTAGAGCCAGACCTGGCCCTCGGCCTCGCTCAGGCGAGCAACCCGGCTCGGCGGATCCACAGGCGACTGCGCATGCGCCGGCAGCACGGCGGCGAAGACGCAGAGCGCGGCGAGCGCGACGATCCATGCATGGACCGTCGGGCGAATGCCGAAGCCACAACAACGACTGCGTTCCGATGAGGTCTTCATGTCGATCTCCTGAGCGCAGAGTGCAGCGCGATCGCTGCCTGCCTTGTTTCAACGCATGTGCGCTTCAAGTCGCCGACCGGCTCGGGCAAAACGAAGCTTCGCGTTGTAAAGGAACGTGTCGTGCGGCGACCTGGCATCGTTGACGCGCCGATCAGTCGTCGGCCACGGCGTCGAGGTCCGGAAACAGCACGCTCGTGAAGCCGAAGCGGCTGAAATCGCGGATCCGCATCGGATAGAGCTTGCCGACGAGGTGGTCGCATTCGTGCTGGACGACACGCGCGTGGAATCCTTCGGCCTCGCGTTCGATCGCCCGGCCCTCGAGATCGAAGCCGCGGTAGCGGATGCGCGCGAAGCGCGGCACGATGCCGCGCATTCCCGGCACCGAGAGGCAGCCCTCCCAGCCTTCTTCCTCGTCGCTGCCGATTGGCTCGACCGTCGGGTTGACGAGGACGGTCTCGGGAACCGGCGGCGCATCGGGATAGCGGTCGTTGTGCTGGAAGCCGAAGATGACGAGCTGCAGGTCGACGCCGATCTGCGGTGCCGCCAGGCCGGCGCCGTTGGCCGCGTGCATCGTCTCGAACATGTCGTCGACGAGCGTGCGCAGCTCGGCAGTCGCGAAGCGCGCCACCGGACGCGCCGTCGCGAGCAGGCGCGGATCGCCCATCTTCAGGATGGCACGGACCGTCATGGCTGCGACCCGACGTCGCCGCGTTCGTCGCGTCGCGCGCGCCACGCTTCGACGACATCGGCAGGCGCCTGCACGAGCTCGATCAGGACGCCGGCGCCGGCGATCGGGAAGGCGTCGTTCGGGCGCGGATGGATGAAGCAGATGTCGTGGCCGGCGGCGCCGGCACGAATGCCGCCCGGCGCCATGCGAACGCCGTTCGCCTCGAGCCACGCGACTGCATTGCGCAGGTCGTCGATCCACAGACCGACGTGGTTGAGCGGCGGCAGGTGCACGGCGGGCTTGGCGGCGGGATCGATCGGCTCCATCAGGTCGACCTCGACGCGCGCCGGGCCGTCGCCGACGACGCAGATGTCCTCGTCGACGTTCTCGCGCTCCGAGCGGAACCAGCCCGTCACTGCCAGCCCGAGGCGATCGACCCAGAGCGCGCGCAACTCGGCCTTGCTCGCGGCACCGAGCGCGATCTGCTGAATGCCGAGGACGTGAAACGGCCGCTCGGGAGCGCTCATCGGCCGCCCTCCGGGGCCGCGAACTCGAGGATCACCTCGTCGACCGCGACGCTCTCGCCCGGCGTCGCGACGATTCGCGCGACGACGCCGTCGTGCGCGGCGAGGACGATGTTCTCCATCTTCATCGCCTCGATGACGGCAAGCCGCTCGCCTGCCCGCACCGTCTGGCCGGCCTTGACGGCGACTTGGACGAGCAGGCCCGGCATCGGCGAGAGCAGGAAGCGCGACAGATCGGGCGGCGGCTTGAACGGCATCAGCGCACGCAGCTCGGCGGCGCGCGGCGTCAGCACGCGGACGTCGACGCGTGCGCCGTCGTGGGCGACGCGCAGGGCGAGGCCGACGCGCTCGATCTGGGCGCGAAACGGCCGGCCGTCGACGACGCCGGTGACGCCGATGCTCGCCAGAGGCGTCGTGAACGCGATCCGGCGCGTCTGGCCGAAGGTCGTGACGGCGAAGTCGGCACCGTCGATGCGCACCTCGGCTGCGGTCTCGCGCGCGCTGCCGTCGGCCAGGATCTCGACGACGACGAACTGCTCGCCGATCCGCATCTCGTGCCCGGGCAGCTGCCCGGTGAGCCCGGTCGAGCGCGCCAGCAGGCGACGCTCGAACGCCGCCGCCAGCGCGAGCAGGAACGCTCGAGCGGGGTGCGCGACCGCCGCCGCATCGAAGCCCTGCGCGAACTCCTCGGCGATGAAGCCGGTGTTGAAGTCGCCGGCGGCAAAGCGCGGATGGCCGAGCAACGCCGACTGGAACGCCAGATTGCTGGCGACGCCGCGGACGACGAAGCCGTTCAGCGCGTCGCGCATCGCCGCGATCGCCGCGTTGCGATCGGCGCCGCAGGCGATCAACTTGCAGATCATCGAGTCGTAGTGGACGGCGATCTCGCCGCCTTCGTAGACGCCGGTGTCGACGCGGACGCCGGCGGTGCCGGCCGGCTGCGGATCGCCCGCCTGCAACGTCGTCGCTGGCGGCCGGAAGGCGACCAGGCGGCCGGTGCTCGGCAGGAAGCCGCGCGCCGGATCCTCGGCGTTGATGCGGCACTCGATCGCCCAGCCGCGCCGGGCGATGTCGCCCTGCGCGAACGCCAGCTTCTCGCCGCCGGCGACTCGGATCATCTGCTCGACGAGGTCGAGCCCGGTGATGCACTCGGTCACCGGATGCTCGACCTGCAACCGCGTGTTCATCTCCAGGAAATAGAAGCGCTTGTCCTTGCCGACGACGAACTCGACCGTCCCTGCCGATTGATACTGCACCGCCTTGGCGAGCGCGACCGCCTGCTCGCCCATCGCCCTTCTCGTCGCATCGTCGAGGAACGGGCTCGGTGCTTCCTCGACCACCTTCTGGTGGCGGCGCTGGATCGAGCACTCGCGCTCCCACAGATAGACGCAGTGGCCGTGCCCGTCGCCGAGGACCTGGATCTCGATGTGGCGCGGCTCCTCGACGAACTTCTCGATGAAGACACGGTCGTCGCCAAAGCTCGCCTTGGCCTCGTTACGGCACGACGCGAAGCCTTCCCTCGCCTGGTCGTCATCGAAGGCGATCCGCAACCCCTTGCCGCCGCCGCCCGCGGATGCCTTGATCATCACCGGATAGCCGACCTTGCGGGCGATCTCGACGGCGAGATCCGCACTCTCGATCGCGTCGTTGTGGCCCGGGATCGTGCTGACGCCGGCCTTCGCGGCGAGCTTCTTCGAGGCGATCTTGTCGCCCATCGCCGCGATCGAAGCATGCTTCGGACCGATGAAGACGATGCCTTCTTCCTCGACGCGGCGCGCGAACACCTCGTTCTCGGAGAGGAAGCCGTAGCCGGGATGGACGGCGTCGGCGCGGGTCTCCTTGCAGGCAGCGATGATCTTGTCCATCGAGAGATACGAATCGCGGCTCGGCGGCGGCCCGATCGCGAACGCCTCGTCGGCAAGTTCGACATGCAGTGCATCGCGATCGGCGTCCGAGTAGACGGCGACCGTCGCGATTCCCATCCGCCGCGCCGTCCGGATGACGCGGCAGGCGATCTCGCCACGATTGGCGATCAGGATCTTCTTGAACATGCCGGGCGCGCTCACAGCGGGATGTTCCGGTGCTTGCGCCAAGGATCGTCGACCTTCTTGTCGGCGAGCATCGCCAGCGACCTGCAGATGCGCTTTCTCGTCTCGTGCGGCTGGATGACGTCGTCGATGTAGCCGCGTGCGCCGGCGATGAAGGGATTGGCGAACTTCTCCTTGTACTCGGCCTCGCGCGCCGCCAGCTTGGCCGGGTCGCCCTTTTCGTCGCGGAAGATGATCTCGACCGCGCCCTTGGCGCCCATCACCGCGATCTCGGCGTTCGGCCACGCGAAGTTGACGTCGCCGCGCAGGTGCTTCGAGCTCATGACGTCGTAGGCGCCGCCGTAGGCCTTCCGCGTGATGACGGTGATCTTCGGCACCGTGCACTCGGCGTAGGCGAACAGCAGTTTGGCGCCGTGCTTGATGATGCCGCCGTACTCCTGCGCCGTGCCGGGCATGAAGCCGGGGACGTCGACGAAGGTGACGACCGGGATGTTGAAGGCGTCGCAGAAGCGAACGAACCGCGCCGCCTTGATGGAGCTCTTGATGTCGAGGCAGCCGGCCAGGACCAGCGGCTGGTTCGCGACGATGCCGACCGCCGTGCCGTCCATGCGGCCGAAGCCGATCACGATGTTCTTCGCGTGCTCGGGCTGGAGCTCGAAGAAGTCGCCGTCGTCGACGGTCTTCGCGATCAGCTCCTTGATGTCGTAGGGCTTGTTCGGGTTGTCGGGAACGAGCGTGTCGAGCGAAAGATCGATCCGGTCGGCAGGATCGTCGCTTGGCAGGCGCGGCGGCGCCTGCCGGTTGTTGAGCGGCAGATAGTCGAAGAAGCGCCGCAGCATCGCCAGCGCGTCGACGTCGTTCTCGAACGCGAGGTCGGCGACGCCGCTCCTGGTCGTGTGGGCGACGGCGCCGCCGAGATCGTCGGCGCTGACCTCCTCGTGCGTCACCGTCTTCACGACCTCGGGTCCGGTGACGAACATGTACGAGCTGTCCTTGACCATGAAGATGAAGTCGGTCATCGCCGGCGAATACACGGCGCCGCCGGCGCACGGGCCCATGATCATGCTGATCTGCGGCACGACGC
>DASXIP010000029.1:0-2710 GCA_036497875.1 Caldimonas sp. | reverse complement strand
CCCGAGCTCGTGCCGAAGCATCTCGAGTTGCTGAAGGAAGCGGTGCCGTCGCTCAGCCGGGTCACTGTGCTCGTCGATCCGATCGAACTCGTCGACGTCGCCGACGTCCTTCGCGAAACCGAGGCGGGGGCGCGGCGACTCGGCCTGCAGGCGCAGATCGTCCGCGTCCACGGTGCCGACGATCTGGAGGCCGCGTTCGCCGCGGTGCGCCGGCAGCGCGCGCAGGCGGTCTTCGCGGTGGCGATGTGGCCGCACCGGGCCCGCTTTGCCGAGCTCGCGACGCGGGACAAGCTGGTCTCGATCGGCGAATCGTCGCAGGAAGCGCGCGACGGCATGCTGCTCGGCTACGGCGGAGACCCAGACGATCTCGTCCGTCGTGGCGTCGCCATGATCGACAAGATCCTGAAGGGCGTCCGCGCCGGCGACCTGCCTATCGAGCGGCCGACCACGTTTCGCCTCGGCATCAACCTGAAGACGGCGCGCGCCATCGGCGTCACGATCCCGCGCTCGTTCCTGCTGCGCGCCGACGAGGTCATCGAATGAGCGCCGCGCGCGACGCTGCGGCGAAGATCCTTGTTGTCGACGACGTCGCGCTGAACGTCAAGCTGCTCGCCGACCTGCTTGCGGCGAAGGGCTACCGCACCTGCGCCGCAGCATCCGGCTCCGAGGCGCTCGCGGCGCTCGATCGCGAGCGACCCGACCTCGTCCTGCTCGACGTCATGATGCCAGGCATGAGCGGCTACGAGGTATGCGCTGCGATCCGCGCGAATCCGGCGCACGCGATGCTGCCGGTCGTCCTCGTCACCGCGCTCGACCCGGCAGAGGAGCGCGCCAAGGGGCTCGATGCCGGAGCCGACGATTTCCTCAGCAAGCCGGTGAGCCAGGCCGAGCTGCTGGCGCGGGTGCGGTCGTTGCTGCGGATCAAGTCGCTCTACGACGAGCTGCTGCGTCAGAAGGGCGAGCTTGCCGAGCTCAATCGAACGCTCGAGCAACGCGTCGAGCAGGGCGTACTCCAGCTCGAGAAGGTCTCGCGGCTGAAGCGCTTCTTCTCGCCGCAGCTCGCCGAGCTGATCGTCGCCGGCGGCGCCGAGGACCCGCTGAAGAGCCATCGGCGCGAGATCACGGTCGTCTTCCTCGACCTGCGCGGCTTCACTTCGTTCACCGAAACCGCCGATCCGGAGGACGTGATGGCCGTCCTCGGTGAATACCACGCCGCGATCGGCGCCCTCGTGCTCGGACACGAGGGCACGCTCGAGCGTTTCACCGGCGACGGCGTCATGGTGTTCTTCAACGACCCGGTGCCGGTACCTGATCCGGCGCTGCGCGCGGCGCGTATGGCGCTGGCGATGCAGCACGAGGTCCGCCGCCTCGCCGACGGCTGGACGAAGCGCGGGCACACGCTGTCGATGGGGATCGGCATCGCGCAAGGCTTTGCGACGATCGGCGGGATCGGCTTTCCGGGCCGGATCGACTACGGCGCGATCGGCACCGTCACCAACCTGGCGGCGCGCCTGTGCGGCGAAGCGCAGGGCGGCGAGATCCTTTGCTCGCAGCGCATCCGCGCGTCGCTCGACGGCGCGCTGCCGACCGAACCTGCGGGCGAGCTCGTCCTCAAGGGCTTCCACAAGCCGGTGCCGGCGTTTCGCGTCGTCGGGTGACCGATCGCACTCCGCAGGAGTGCACACTTCGCCTTCCTCGATCGTCGCCGAGCGGCGATGCTCTTCGGCTGGAGGAAGTGCCATGAGAAGACGCAGACTTCTGCTCGCGGCCGCCGCCGCGGCAGCGCTACCGCGGCTCGTCGTCGCGCAATCCCGGCCGGCACGCATCGGCTGGGTGACCGCGCAACGGCCGCCGAGCCTCGTTCCCTACGTCGCCGCGTTTCGTGCTGCGCTCGCCGAGCTCGGCTTCGCCGAAGGCAAGAACCTCACGATCGACTTTCGCTATGGCGACGACGATCTCGGCAAGGTCCGCGCGCTCACCGAAGAGCTGGTCCGGCTGCCGGTCGATCTGCTCGTCGCGCAGGGCGCGGCGGTCGGCGAGGTCCGCGAGCTGAAGCTGCCGGTGCCGGTCGTCTACGCCTACAGCGGCGATCCTGTCGCCGCGGGCTTTTGCGAAAGCCTTGCGCGGCCGACCGGCAACATGACGGGAGTCACCTTCATGGCTGCGGAGATGAACGGCAAGCGCCTCGAGCTGTTGCGCGAGTTCGTTCCCGGCATGCGTCGGGCGACCTTGCTCGCCAACCCCGAGCACCCCGGCGAGTCGAGCGAGCGCAGCACGGCCGAAGGCGCTGCCAAGCGGATCGGCCTCGACGTCGGCTATGTCGCCGCCCGCACGACGGAGGAGCTGAACGCCGCCTTTGCGAAGATGGCGGCCGACCGCTCGCAAGGCATCTCGCTCTTCGCCGACGGCTTCGCAGTCCAGAACCGGGATGCGATCATCGGCTTCGCGATGCGCCAGCGTATTCCGCTGATCTCCGGCTGGCCGGTGTTCGCCGACAGCGGCGCGCTTTGCACGTACGGGCCGCGGCTGGCGGACTCCTACCGGCGGCTCGCCTACTTCGCCGATCGGGTCTTGCGCGGCACAAGGCCGGCCGATCTTCCGATCGAGCAGCCGACGACGATCGAGACGATCGTCAACCTCAAGACGGCCGACGCGCTCGGCCTGACGGTTCCGCAGTCGGTGCTGGTGCGTGCCGACCGCGTGATCCGCT
>DASXIP010000028.1:0-25840 GCA_036497875.1 Caldimonas sp. | reverse complement strand
GAGCAGCCTCGCGCCCTGCTCGATCCCCTGCACGACTGCCGGGATCCCGCCGAGGAGCCGCTCCACATACGACCGCCTCGCCTGCTGAGCCAATGCCGTCGGGTTGGCGGGGGTGGGCATGGGCGCTTGGTGGCTTCGGCTGTTCCCGAGAAAGTCGATTTCGACTCTACACCACCGCCCCGGCGTTCGGATCGTTCGGATCGTGATCCTTGGCCGCGGATTTGACGAGATCTTCCCGCTTGACACCGAGCCACATGGCGATCGCGGCAGCGACGAAGACCGACGAGTAGATGCCGAACAGGATGCCGATGGTCAGCGCGATGGCGAAATAGTGCAGCGTCGGGCCGCCGAAGGCGAGCATCGACAGCACCATCATCTGGGTCGAGCCGTGGGTGATGATGGTCCGGCTGATCGTGCTCGTGATCGCGTGGTCGATCACCTCATGCGTCGTCAGCTTGCGATAGCGGCGGAACGACTCGCGGATCCGGTCGAAGATGACGACCGATTCGTTCACCGAGTAGCCCAGCACCGCGAGCACCGCGGCGAGCACCGAGAGCGAGAACTCCCACTGGAAGAACGCGAAGAAGCCGAGGATGATGACGACGTCGTGCAGGTTCGCGACGATGGCAGCGACCGAGAACTTCCACTCGAAGCGCAGCGCCAGGTAGATCATGATGCCGATGACGACGAACGCGAGCGCCTTCGCGCCGTCCTGGGCCAGTTCCTTGCCGACCTGCGGCCCCACGACCTCGCTGCGCGACAGCCGCACCGGCTCGCCGCTCGGCGCCGCGCAGACCTGGCGCGACGCCGACGACTCGGCGGACGTCGCCGCCGCCTCGACCGTTTTGACACTGCCGTTCTCGGCCTTGCAGACCGCCGCGAAGACGCGGTTGGTGAGGTCGCCCTGCTTGAGGTCGGCGCGCACCGGCACGCGGATCATGACGTCGCGCGAGCTGCCGAAGTTCTGGACCAGCACGTCGCCGAGGTTCATCGCCTCGACCGTGCTGCGGATCTTCGGGATGTCGGCCGGCTCCGCGTAGGCGACCTCGATCACGTTGCCACCCGTGAACTCGATCGAGAAATGAAGGCCGCGCGTCGCCAGGAAGAAGACTGCGGCGAGGAAGGTCAGCAACGAGATGACGTTGAAGACGAGCGCATGCCGCATGAACGGGATGTCGCGGCGGATTCGGAAGAACTCCATGCAATTTCCTCGGCTGAACCGGCGTCAGCCCTTGGCCGGCACGCTCGTCGACGGCTTCCAGACCTGGCCGATCGAGACCGCCTTCAGCCGCTTCTGGCGGCCGTACCAGAGATTGACCAGGCCGCGCGAGAACATCACGGCCGAGAACATCGAGGTAATGATCCCGAGGCAGTGAACGATGGCGAAGCCGCGCACCGGACCCGAGCCGAAGGCGAGCAGCGCCAGGCCCGCGATCAGCGTCGTCACGTTCGAGTCGAGGATCGTCGCCCAGGCGCGCTCGTAGCCGGTGTTGATCGCCGCCTGCGGATTGGCGCCGCCGCGAAGCTCCTCGCGGACGCGCTCGTTGATCAGCACGTTGGCGTCGATTGCCATGCCGAGCGCGAGGGCGACAGCAGCGATGCCGGGCAGCGTCAGCGTCGCCTGCAGCATTGACAGCACGGCGACGAGCAGGAGGAGATTGAAGGCGAGGGAGAGCGTCGAGATCACGCCGAACAGGAGGTAGTACGCGCACATGAACGCCGCGATTGCGCAGAACCCGTAGACCACGCTCTGGAATCCCTTGGCGATGTTCTCGGCGCCCAGGCTCGGGCCGATCGTGCGCTCCTCGATGATCTCCATCGGCGCCGCCAGCGAGCCGGCGCGTAGCAAGAGCGCCGTGTCGTTGGCTTCGGCGGTCGTCATGCGGCCGGAGATCTGGAAGCGGTTGCCGAGCTCGCCGCGGATCACCGGCGCCGTCACGACCTCGCCCTTGCCCTTCTCGAACAACAGGATCGCCATCCGCTTGCCGATGTTCTCCCGTGAGACGTCGCGCATGATCCGCGCGCCGCGGGCATCGACGGTGAGGTGGACCGCGGGCTCCTGCGTCTGGCCATCGAAGCCGGGCTGCGCGTCAGTGAGGTTCTCACCCGTCAGCAGGACCTGGCGCTTGACGATGAGCGGCTGGCCGCCGCGTTCGGTATAGCGCTCGGAGCCGAACGGCACCGGGCCGGCACCCGTCATCGCCATCCGGCCTTCGGTGGTCTCGTCGACCATCCGCATCTCAAGCGTCGCGGTGCGGCCGATGATGTCTTTCGCTTTCGCCGTGTCCTGGACGCCGGGCAGCTGGACGACGACGCGGTCGGCGCCCTGCTGCTGGATCACGGGCTCGGCAACGCCGAGCTCGTTGACGCGGTTGTGCAGCGTCGTGATGTTCTGCGTGATCGCGGCGGCCTGGACGCGCTTGGCGGCCTCGGGCTTGAGGCTGCCGGCGAGCTTGAAGTCGGTGCCGTCGAGGCTTTCCGTCCAGTTGAAGTCGGTCAGCTGGTCAGTGAGCAGGGTACGCGCTGCGGTCAGCGTCGCCTGGTCGCGAAAGCGCACGACGATGGCGTCGCCGTCGCGCGTGATGCCGGTATGGCGGATGTCCTTGTCGCGCAGCAGCGTGCGAAGGTCGCCCGCGGTGGAGTCGGCCTTCTTCGTGAGCGCCGCCTTCATGTCGACCTGCATCAGGAAGTGGACGCCGCCGCGCAGATCGAGGCCGAGGTACATCGGCAGCGCACGCAACGCCGTCAGCCAGCGCGGCGAGCGCGACAACAGGTTGAGCGCGACGATATAGGTCGGATCGCTCGGGTCGGGGTCGAGCGCAGCCGAGATCGCGTCCTTGGCCTTGCGCTGGGCGTCGAGGTCGGCGAAGCGCGCCTTCACCGAGTGGCCGTCGAACTGGACGAAGTCGGGCTTCAGCCCGGCCTTGGCGAGGATCTCCTCGATGCGCGGCGCGAGCGAGGCATCGACCTTGACCGTCACCTTGCCGCTCGAGACCTGCACCGCAGGCGCCTCGCCGAACAGGTTCGGCAGCGTGTAGATGACGCCGACGAGAAGCGCGATCACGAGGATCGCGTACTTCCAGGGCGGGTAGCGGTTCACGTCGCGAGCCTCCCCCGGGGGCGGCGGCCCGGCGTCACTTGACCGTGCCCTTGGGCATCACCTGAACGACGGCGCTCCGTTGGATCTGGATCTCGACGCCGTTCGCCACTTCGAGGCCGACAAAGGTGTCGCCGAGCTTGGACACCTTGCCGAGGACGCCGCCCGAGGTGACGACCTCGTCGCCCTTGGCGAGCGCCTCGATCATCGTCTTGTGCTCCTTCTGCCGCTTCATCTGCGGCCGGATCATGATGAAGTAGAGCACCACGAACATCAGAACGAGCGGCAGCATGCCGCCCAATCCACCCAGGCCCAACGGGCCGTCAGCTGCGCCGGTAGCGGCCGGTGCGGCCTGTGCAAATGCTTCGGAAATGAACACGGGGAGGGTCCTCTTGCTGCGCGGCTGCGGGGCGCCGGCCAAAACCTGCGAATTGTAAGACCCGACGCTCGCTCAGAGGCCGGGGACGGCCGCCGTGCCGGGAAACGGCGCGACGACCTCCGCCGCAGTCGGCGCCGGCGCAGCGACCAGCCGTAGCAGCGTGATCTCGGAAGGTGCGCCGAAGCGCTTCGGCGGGCCCCAGTATCCGGTGCCGCGGCTGGTATAGACCCACATCCGCCGCCAGCGGTGCAGCCCCGCAGTGAACGGCTGCTGGAGGCGGACGAAGAAGTTCCACGGCAAAAACTGGCCGCCGTGGGTGTGGCCCGAGAGCTGGAGGTCGAAGCCCGCGGCTTCGGCCGCCGCGGCGCTGCGGGGCTGGTGGGCGAGGAGGACGCGGACGGCAGCGTCGGCGGGGCCGCCGGCGAGCGCGGCCTCGGGATCGCTGGCCTCGGCGCCGTCGAAGTGGTGAGCGCTGAAGTCGGTGACGCCACCGAGAACCAGCGCCGCGCCGCCCCGCCGGACGACGACATGCTCGTTCATCAGCACGGTGAGACCGAGGCGACGCAGCTCCCGCGTCCAGGACGCCGCGCCGGAGTAGTACTCGTGGTTGCCGGTGACGAAAAAGCTCCCTTCGCGCGAGCGCAGCCCGGCGAGCGGAGCGACGTCGACCGCAAGCTCATGGACTGCGCCGTCGACCAGGTCGCCGGTGATCGCGACGAGATCGACCTCGAGCTCGTTGACGGCGGCGACGATCGCCTCGACGAACGGCCGCTTGATCGTCGGCCCGACGTGGACGTCGCTCACCTGAGCGATCGTGAAGCCGGCCAGCGCCACCGGCAAGCTGGCGATCGGCACGTCGACGCGGGCGATGCGAGCGGTCCGGCGCGCGTTGACGAAGCCGCAGAGCGTCACCAGGGCGGCGCCGATGGCGACCGCTCGCGCCGAGGGAACGATGAGCGCGGCGACGTCGATCGTGCCCGGCCGCAACGCGACGACCGCGATGCTCGCGAGCAGGGCGACGTCGCGGGCGACAGCGAGAACGAACAGCGACGAGAACAGGCCCATGCAGAGCAGTCCGACCCACGCGAGCGTCGCCGCGCGCCGTCCGGTGCCGGCATGCCGCGCGCCGAGGCCGAACGGCAAGGTCAGCGCCGAGACGCAGAGGACGGCGGCGAGCAGCGCGCCGGCGGCGATCGAGCCGAGCGCCGGCACGAGCCGCCAGCCGACGAAGGCGTGGAGGAGGAGCGAGATCGCCTGCAGCGGCATCGCCGGCATGTGGGTGCGCTGGCGACTGCTTCAATGGCGGCGGTCGCGGGGCGGCCACCGCTGCGCGACGCGGCGGGCAGGATCGCCGCAATCAAGCTATCGTTGCTCTGATCCTCTTCGTCGCGTCCCGAGTGGACTCGCGCACAGGGCGGCGGCGAAGACCGTCGGTCGGCAGGCAACGCCGGCGCGTCGGCCGCACAACGACGTTGCCGCAGGAGACACAGATGGATCGTTCGAATCACCGCGCCTCTGTGCGCGCACCGTGGCTGCGCGCCACGGCGATCGCGGCGTGCCTGGGCGCCGCCGCCGGTCTCGCGATCGCGGCGGACCCGCCGAAGGACGAGGTGCCGTTCTGGGCGGTCGGCATGCCCAAGGGCAACAAGCTCGCGCCCGTGCCGGCCTACCCGGTGCCGACAGCGGCCGACCAGCTGCCGGTCGCCAAGCTCAAGGTCCCGCCCGGGTTCAAGGTCGAGGTCTGGGCGCCGAATGTGCTCGATGCCCGCGGCCTCCGACTCGGCGACAAGGGAACGGTCTTCGTCAGCTCGCTGTTCGTCGCCGGCAAGATCTACGCGATCACCGACAAGGGCGGCCGGCGCGAGGTGAAGACGATCGCCGAGAAGCTCAACCTGCCGAACGGCATCGAGTTCTACAAGGGTGCGCTCTACGTCGCGACGCCGAAGGACATCACGCGCTACGACAACATCGAGGCCAGCCTCGACAACCCGCCGGCACCGGTGATGGTCTACGACAAGCTACCTGGCGACGTGCCGCACGGCTGGAAGTACATCCGCGTCGGCCCCGACGGCAAGCTTTACGTGCCGACCGGCGCGCCGTGCAACATCTGTGCGCGCGACGACAACCACATGCACATCCAGCGCATGAACCTCGACGGCACCGGCGTCGAGACGGTCGCGACGGGAGTTCGCAACACGGTCGGCTTCGACTTCGACCCGAAGACCGGCGACCTCTGGTACACGAACAACGGCCGCGACTGGCTCTCCGAGGATCTGCCGAACGACAGCCTGAACCATGTCAAGAAAGGCAGCAACAACGACTTCGGCTACCCGTACTGCCACGATGGCAAGATTGCCGATCCTGAGTACGGCTGGGGCAAGGACTGCGCCGACTACGCGCAGCCGGCGCTGCTCACCGGGCCGCACGCCGGCACGCTCGGCATGCGGTTCTACACGGGAACGATGTTCCCCGAGAAGTACCACGGCGCGATCTTCATCGCCCGCCATGGCTCGTGGAACCGGACCAAGAAGTTCGGTGCCGACGTCGTCGTCGCGTGGCCGGACGGCAAGGGGGGCATCAGCAAGATGGAGCCGTTCCTGACCGGCTTCATCGAGAACAACGAGTACCTCGGCCGACCGGTCGACATCCTGCAACTGAAGGACGGTTCGCTGCTCATCTCCGACGACCACGCCGGAGCGATCTACCGGGTCAGTTACCACCGATGACGAAGAAGCGCCGCGCGCAGACGGCAGCGCGCGCAGCACGCGCGGTCGCTGCCGGGGCGGCGCTCACCGCGGTCGCGGGCGCGGCGAGCGCGCAGGCGGCGAGCGCGCCCCCCGATCGCTTCGAGCTCTGCGCGTCGTGCCATGGTGCCGGCGGCGTCAGCGCGACGACCGAGGTGCCGTCGCTCGCGGGCCAGCACTCGTTCTACGCCATCACGCAGCTCTTCCTCTTTCGCGCCGGCAGGCGAACGAATCCGGTGATGGGGGCAGTCGCCAAGCCGATGAGCGACGCCGACCTGCGCGCCTACTCGGAGCTGATCGGCAAGCTTGCACCGGCGGCGCCCTACGAGCCCGCGCCCGCAGACCCGGCGCGCATGGCGCGCGGCGCGGCCCTCGCCGCCAAGAACCGCTGCGCGTCTTGCCATGGCGACGACTACGCCGGCGACCAGCAGGTGCCGCGCGTCGCCGGCCAGCGCGAGGACTACCTCGCGAAGACGCTCGCCGAGTTCAAGTCGGGCGAGCGCGTCGGCTACACGGCGGCGATGAACGAGACGCTGGCGGCAGTGGACGCCAAGGATCTGCCAGACCTCGCGCACTACCTTGCGCACGTCGGCGGCGGTCACTAGCGGCGATCGCCGCCCGCGGCCATGCCGCCGTTGTGCGCCCGGCAGTCGCGGGCCTCAGTGGCCGCTCGAATCGGCGTGCCGGCTCGATTCGAACAGGAACCAGGTGCGCCGCTCGGTCTCGTCGATCCAGACCTCGATCAGGCTGGCGGTGGCGATGTCGCGGTGCTTCTCGCAGACCTCGTGCACTTCGCGCAGGCTCGCGGCGAGCGTGCGATTGTCATCGCCGAGCTCGCCGAGCATGTCGAGCGGCTCGACGTAGTCGGCATCGTTGTCGAGCACGCGCTGCGTGCGGGCGATGTGGCCGATCGAGCGCAGGGTCGGCCCGCCGAGCTTGCGAACGCGTTCGGCGATCGGATCCGTCATCGCGTACAGCTGGTCGGCCTGCTCGTCGAGCAGCAGGTGGTAGTCGCGGAAATGCGGGCCGCTCATGTGCCAGTGGAAGTTCTTCGTCTTGAGGTAGATCGCGAACACATCGGCGAGGATCGCGTTCATCGCCGCAGCGATGTCCTTGGTCGCGGCGGCCTTGAGATCGGTCGGCGTCGCGAGCGGCGCCGAGCGGCGCCGCTTGAGAGCGTTGATGTTGTCCTGGGTCGCTGGTCGCTTCTTCACGATGGCTCCTCGCTGGGGTTGAACGCGAGATCACACCATAACCGACCGTGCCGGTCCATCGGACCGAAGGCACCGATCATGCGCCGCCGTCGGGCGGCGCCACGGTCGCTCCCCGGATGCCGTGACGGACGAGCGACCGGCTGACGAAGCCGCTCGCCTTCATCTCGTCGACGAACCGACGCAGGTGCTGCGCTGCGCCGTCGCCGCGGCTTCTCGGCGTTGCCATGGCTTGCCGAATGACCATGAAGCGACCGTCGAGCATGCGCACGCCGCCGATGCGGGCTGCGTCCTGCTCGAGCTGCTGCCGGACGCCGGCCGCGACGTCGGCCTCCCGGGCGAGGAAGTCGTCGACCACCGTCGCCGACGTCGGCGAGCGGACGATCGTCGCCAGCTTCAGTTCGCGCGAGAGGTGCAGATCGTAGGCGCTGTCCTTGCCGACGATGACGACGTGCCCGGTGCGGTCGACGTCGCCGTTCTCGCGCAGCGGCGAATCGTCGCGGACGAGATAGCAGCCCTCGATCAGCAGGTACGGCGCGGTGAACGCGATCGCCGCGCCGCGCTCGGGATCGACAGCGAAGAAGCCGACGTCGGCACGCTCCTGCGTGACCGCTTCCACCGCCTTGCCGGCGGTGTCGACGACGACGAGCTCGACCTCGACGCCGAGCTGCCCGCCGAGCTCGCGCGCGAGATCGATCGAGACGCCGCGCGGCGAGTCGCTGGCCGGATCGATTCCCGCCAGCACCGGATTGCCGAGGTTGATCGCCGCGCGAACGACGCCGGTGGGCGCCAGGCGCGCGACCACGTCGACGGAAGTGTCGCGACGGTTCATTCGCGTTCCATTCTCTCTTGCCGGGCCAGCTCGACCTGCCGGGCATGCGCGCAATGGGATTGCGCTGCCGTCGTCGGCGACTTGCATTCGCGCAGCGTGCAAAGCATCCGCGAGAAGGCACTGAGGCCGCCGCATCCCGCCGCGGCACGCGGCAGCGTTGACTTCGTCCGCGTGCTGACGTTCTGCAGTTGCAGAGGCCGCGCCGGATCGGGAGGACGCGGTTGCGGGCGGGCGTGCTCGTCGACGCGACCGCGGCGCAGCGGCTTCGCATCGGCGATCGGAGCACGGGCGGCCTGCTCCTTCAGCGTCGCTTCGCCCTCGCCGGCGCCGACCGGCTCGGGACCGGCGACGGTGGACGACCGCGGCGACGACGCGACCGACAGCGCCGGCGCGTCGGCAATCACCGGGGCGGCTCGCACCTCGGGGTCGGACTTGGCATGCGACGCACTGGACGGAGCGTGCAAGGCGGCAGCGAGCGAAGCGAGTGCAGGAGAAGCCGCGCCTGTCCTGTTCAGCGTCCACGCGCCGCCGGCGAAGATGACGACGCCGAGGAGCCCGAGCGCAACGACTGCGCGGCGCGGATCGAGCGGCGATGGCATCGCCGGCGTTGCCGGTGCGCGCTGCGACGAAACCGGTGCGTTGCCGGAGGTCGCCGCTTCGGCCGACGCCTCGTCATCCTTGGCAGCCGTCGAAGCGACCGGCGACGACGAGCCCGCGGCAGGCGTCGCCTCGGCGTCGCCGCCATCGCCGCCATCGCCGCCATCGCCGCCATCGTCGACATCGTCGACATCGGCGAGATCGGAGGCCGCGCCTCTGTCGCCAGCGGCCGCCGCCCGCAGCACGGGCGGCACGGCGATTTCGCCGCGCAGCGCCCGTCGCACCGTGTCGACGTCGCGCGGCCGCGCGTCGGGCGCCATCGCGAGCATCCAATCGATCGTCGCGAGCAGCGGCTTCGGCAGCGCCGCGACGGCGGCGTCAGCGCTGCAGGCGAGGACGGGTAGGACATCGTCGACCGCGCGCACCACCGAAGGCGTCGGCGCACGCCCCGTCAGCGCGAAATGCAACGTCGCGCCGAGCGCGTAGAGGTCCGTCCACGCGCCTTGCCGCAACTCGCTCTGGGCGGCGTACTGCTCGAGCGGGGCGAACGAGGGCTTCAGCACTGCACTCAGGAATTGCGCACCCTCGCTGATGACGCGGCGCGCCGAGCCGAAGTCGAGCAGGACCGGCCGGCCGCCGGGCGCGATGACGATGTTGTCGGGCGAGATGTCGCGATGAAAGACACCCTGGCCGTGCAGGAGCGCGAGGGCATCGAGCAAGGGCTCGGCGAGCGCGAGTAGCCAGCTGCCCTCCGGCGGCGCAGCCATGGCGAGACGCACGTCCTTGAGCGTCGCGCCCAGGTGGTACTGCATCGCCATGTAGGCGGTGCCGTTGCCTTGCCAGAAGCGATGCACCTTGACCAGCGACGGATGGTCGAAGCTCGCGAGCAGGCGGGCCTCGCGCAGGAACGAATCGAGGCCTCGCTCGAAGATCGCTGCGAACTCGGGCGAGCGCGGTGCGATCGCCGTCTGCTCGCGGCGACCGGCGAGCATCGCCGGCATGTACTCCTTGACCGCGACGCAGCGGCCGAGGATGTGGTCGTCGGCGAGATAGACGATGCCGAACGCGCCGATGCCGAGAACGCTGCGGATCTCGAACTCGTCGAGCCGGGTTCCCGGCGCAAGGGCGTCGTGCAGCGACACTTTGCGCGGTGTCGACGGGTCGCGGGATTCGGGAACCGTCGTGGTCCAGGAGGTGTCGGACATCGTCTCGCTTTTAGCGCGATCGGCGCGTCAGAGGAACGGGGCAAACGACAAGCCTGCGGCGGACTCGGCAGACGGGCGGCGGGCCGATTCAGCCGACCACAAGCGAGCCGAGCGCGACCAACCCGAGCCCGAGTGCGGCGAGGGCGTCGCCGGCGATCAGGCCGCCGCCGACGAGCGACGTCGCGGTAATGTCCGACGGCAGCTCGCCGGCGTCGCCCGGGGCATCGCGCTTCCTTTGCCGCTTGGCCCGGGCGTCGATCAGGCTGGCGACGACACCACCGGCACCGAGCCAAAGCGACGTCGCCAGGTTGACGAAGCCGCCGAACGACATTGCGTAGGGCGACGACAGCACGGTCGAATCGAGCACGAAGTCGACCACGCTGCCGGTGCGCGTCTTCTTGTAGCGCTGCCAGCGCTCGCGAGCCATGACGAGCTTTCGCACGAGCTCGATCAGGAGCCCGGTGGCGATACCGATCCAGATCGCCGTCCGCTGGTATGGCTTGTCGTCGGTGAGGCTCTTCAGGATGCCAACGAACTTGAAAGTCATCGCCGCGTTCCACTGCGCCGGCTGTTGGCCCTCTGTCATCGCGGTCTGGTCGAGCAGCAGCACCGGATACGCGGCCATGAAGAGCCGCGCGAAGCCGACCGCGAGCAGCGCACCGACGAGGATTCCGGCAGCCTGGTAGCGGAACTGGATGACGCGGTTGGTGCCGAGCCGGGCGCCGGTCGAGCGGTCCTGCTGCATGTCACAGGCAACGCTGGTCGAGACGAGCAGCACCGTGCCGGCCATGAGGCCGACGATCGGGTCCTTCAACCCGATCGCGGCGAGGATGACGATCGAGACGACGAACGCCGACGAGATCGGATTCGAGTCGCTGATGCCGAGCGAGATGCCGTTGACGAGCGCGAACACGCAGCACAGCACCAGCGCGACGACGAGATAGAGGACAGGCTGGCCGAGCACGAAGTGGCCGACGGCGACGATGCCCAGCCCCCAGCAGACCGACCAGACGACCAGTCGAGTCGTGTGCACCCGGCGCCAGCCTTGGACTTCGACGTCGGCATCGGCGCGCGGGGTCGCCGCGGTCTCGCGCCAGCGCCGCAGCGCGCGACCGAAGATCATCGTCATGTCGACGATCGCCGCGCCCATGATCAGGCCGAGCGCGATCAGGAACATGATCTTGCGCGGCGGGTCGCCTGCCTGCAGCCAGCCGATCGAGATGAAATAGGGCTTCAGCAGGACGCCGATGACGCCGCCGGTCACCGCTGCGAGGCCGATCCGCGCGCCGACGACCATGCCGGCGCCGAATGTCGAGGTCGACAGCTCGATCGTGCCGAGGATCGCGATCTTGGCCGCCGCGACGCCGCCGACGAGCCCGCCGGCGACGCCGCCGCCGAGCATCGCGACCGAGCGACGCAGCAGCACTGGGTCGGTCAGGGCGCGCAGGATGTTGGCGACCGCAAGCCCCGACGGGAACATCAGCTTCATGCGGTCGACGAGGATCGGCGTGTAGAGCATGCCGATGCCGGCGCCGAACATGCCGATCGTCAGCATGTAGATGACGAGCTGCCACATCGGCGGCTGCGGCAGGCCGAGCCAGACCATCGCCTGGATCAGCACGCCCATCGCGCTCATTCCTGCGACCGACGCCGCCGCGGTCTGGATGTAGTTGGCGCCGTGCTTGCCGTCGGCGCCGTAGCCGAAGGTGACGGTCGAGCCGAGCAGGCCGGCGAGCACCTGGCCGCCGACGAAGAAGCCAATCGAGAAATTCATGTACGCCGCGGTCAGGCCACCGAGCGGACCGAGGACGAAGATGCCGAGCGCGAGCAGGAGAGCGTGGTACTTCCACGTTCCCGGCGCGGGCAGCCAGCGCCAGCGGGGCGCCGTCGGGTGCGGCGTCGCCACCGCGGGCATCGGGATCGCGCTCATGCGGGCGTCGCCATCGGTGGACCTTTCGGCGTCGGCTCGGGCCGACGAAGATTGAGGAGGTTCGCGAACAGGATCAGCGCTGCGCCGCCGACCGTGTAGACGTCGATCCGCTCGCCGTAGACGAGCCAGCCGGCGAGCGCGGTGAGCGGAACGCGCAGGAAGTCCATCGGCACGATCATCGTCGCCTCGGCATGGCGCAGCGCCTGCGTCATGCAGAAGTGCGAGTACGTGCCGCAGAGGGCAATGACGAGGATCCACGGCCACACCGCCGCGCCCGGCGTGCGCCAAACGAGCGCTGCCGGGACGATGCCGATCATCGACTGGACGACGAGCATCCAGAAAATGATCGCGACCGTGCTTTCGGTCGAGGTCAGCGACTTGACGAGGATCATTGAGATCGCGAAGCCGACCGCGGCGCCGAGCGCGATCAGCTGGCCCGGGTCGACATGCTCGAGCCCCGGCCGGACGATGACCCCGACACCGACCACACCGAGGATCACCGCGCCGATGCGCGCCGGTCCGAGCCGCTCGCCGAGAAAGATCACGGCGAGCAGCGCGGTCCAGATCGGCATCGTGAACTCGATCGCGACGACCTGCGCGAGCGGAATCAGCGTCAGCGCGAAGAACCAGCCAAACTGCGCCGCGTAGTGGACGGCGTTGCGCGCGACCTGCTGGCCGAGGCGCCGCGTTCGCATCGCCCTAAGGCCGCCGCTCGCGTGCAGTAGCGGCCAGAGCAGGACGAAGCCGAGCAGCGAGCGCAACTCCATGATCTGGAAGACGTGCAGCGTGCGCGTCGCCTCGCGGCCGGCGACGGCCATCACGACCATCGCCGTCAGCCAGCCCGCCATCCAGCCGGCGGCCTTGCGATGGGATGCGTTCGCGGCCGTCATGGACAGCGATTCTGAACGAGCGGCCGGCGACGATCTCGCGGACCGATGTCAGCTTCGGCCGCCGCGAACGACGATGATGCGGGCGCGGCGCCTGCCCGCACACCCAGGAGACGACTCCCATGGCGACGACCTCGTACGACGCGATCGTGATCGGTGCCGGCCAAGCCGGGCCCTTCCTCGCGGTGAGACTGGCGAAGGCGGGCAAGCGGACCGCGCTGATTGAGCGCGAGCACCTCGGCGGCACCTGTGTCAACGACGGCTGCATCCCGACCAAGACGCTGGTCGCGAGCGCGCGCACCGCGCACGTCGCACGGCGCGCCGCCGACTACGGGGTCCAGGTCAGCGGCCCGGTGACGGTTGACATGCAGGCGGTGAAGGCGCGCAAGGACCGCGTTGTCGCGCAATCGGTCGAGAGCCTGTCGAAATGGATTGCCGGCACCGAGAAGCTGACGCTGATCTGGGGCCACGCGCGCTTCAGCGGACCGCACACGATCGAAGTCAATGGCGAGGTCCTCGAGGCAACGCAGATCTTCATCAACGTCGGTGGTCGTGCGGTGCTGCCGCCCTGGCCCGGCATCACCGACGTTCCGGTCCTCACCAACACGTCGATGATGGCAATCGACACGCTGCCCGAGCATCTGATCGTCGCCGGCGGCAGCTACATCGGCCTCGAGTTCGCGCAGATGTATCGCCGCTTCGGCTCGCGCGTCACCGTCGTCGAATACGGCGACCGGCTCATCGCGCGCGAGGACCCCGAAGTCTCGCGCGAGGTGCAGGCGATCCTTGAGCGTGAAGGCGTCGCGTTCCACTTCTCGGTCCAGAGCGCCAAGGTGACGCCCGGCGACGGCGGCCGCGGCGTTCGCATCGCGATCGACGCCGGCGGCACGACACACGACCTCCAGGGCAGCCACCTCCTCGCCGCCGTCGGCAGGAAGCCCAACACCGACGATCTTGGCCTCGACAAGGCCGGCATCGCGACCGACCCGCGCGGCTACATCACCGTCGACGACGAGCTGCGCACCAACGTCGCCGGCGTCTGGGCGCTCGGCGACGCGAACGGACGCGGCGCCTTCACGCACACGTCGTTCAACGACCACGAGATCGTCGCCGCCAACCTGCTGCACGGCAAGCACCGGCGCGTCAGCGACCGCCTGACGACGTACGCGCTCTTCATCGATCCGCCGCTCGGCCGGGTCGGCATGAGCGAAGCCGAGGTGCGCACGCGCGGCAAGCCCGCGCTTGTCGGCGTCATGCCGATGACGCGCGTCGGCCGCGCCAAGGAGCGCGGCGAGACCCAAGGCTTCATGAAGGTGCTCGTCGACGCCGGCAGCGAGCGCATCCTCGGCGCGTCGCTGCTCGGCATCGAGGCCGATGAGGTTGTCCATTTGTTGCTCGACGTCATGGCCGCGGATGCGTCGTACAAGGTGATCGAGCACGCCGTCCACATCCATCCGACTGTGAGCGAGCTGATCCCGACCTTGCTCGGCACGCTGGTCCCGCTCGGCGCGGAGTGCGATCCGAGCGTGCGCCTGTGCCCGCCGTAAGCGCTGCTTGAAATCAGGGCGGCCCGATCAGGGCGAGCTGATCCTCGTCACGTTGTCGCGCGTCAGCACGTAGAGCGCGCCGTCGCTGCCGGCGAGCATGTCGACCGGTGAACCCGATAGCGCCGCGAACGCATACGCGGCGTCGTTGGCGATGTCGTAGCGACCGACCCATTGGCTGACGTAGTCGGCGAAGTAGTACTGGTCGCGATAGCCGGCAGGAAACGGTCCGGTGGCTGGATAGAACGCGCCGCCGGCGATCGCGAAGCCGACGAAGAACCCCCCCGGCCCCGACCCAGGTGGGCTCGCGGCGCTGTGCTTGTAAGTGAACAGCGGCCCGGTGATGCCGGCGCCGACGTTGTCGGGGCCTTCCGAGTTCGGCCAGCCGTAGTTCGCACCGGCGCTGCCGACGTCGATCTCCTCCCACGTGCTCTGGCCGACGTCGTTGATGAAGATGCGGCCGGTGCCGGGCTCGATGGCGAAGGTGTAGGGGTTCCTCAGGCCGTACGCCCAGATCGCGCGCGCAACGCCCGACTGGGTCACGAAGAACGGGTTGTCGGCCGGGATCGTGCCGTCCTCGTTGAAGCGGAGAAGCTTGCCGAATGGCACGCTCAGGTCCTGCGACTGCGGCGGGTTCGCGTTCTCGCCGACGCCGACGTAGAGCTTGCCGTCGTTGCCGAAGTGCATGCCGCCGCCGTTGTGATTGGTCGCGGTCGAGAGATTGGGCAGATCGACGAGCGTCAGCTCGCTGCCCGCCGCAGCGACGTCGCCGGCCGCGGTGAACCGGCTGATCCGGTTGTGCGCGCCCCCGGCGCTGCGCGTCGAGTACACGTAGACGAAGCCGTTGGTGGCGAAATTGGGCGACAGCGCGACGCCGATCAGGCCGCGCTCGCCGGAAGAATCGACCGCGATCGATACGAACGGCGTCGCCAGCAGCGCGCCGTTCTTGACGACGCGCAGCACTCCTTCCTGCTCGGCCACGAAGAGACGACCGTCGGGCGCTTGTGCGAACGCGGTCGCGTTGGCGAGGCCGGTGACCCAGCTTTCGTTGCGCGTGAAACCGGCCGGCTGCGTGACTGCGCCGCCGGAGCTCACCGTCGCGCTCGACCACGCCGAGACGTTGCCGGCGGCGTCGCTCGCGCGGGCGCGGACGACGTGCTGGCCCGACGGGACCGCGCTCGTATCGAGCGTCGTCGCATACGGCGCGCTCGTGGCGGCGCTGCCGATCGCAACGCCGTCGAGCTGGAACTCGACGCTGGTTACGGCGACGTCGTCGCTTGCCGTCGCGCTGATCGTGATCGTGCCGGTAAGCCCGCTCGCGAGTGGCGCCGGGGCCGTGAGCGTCACCGTCGGCGCGACGATGTCGGGCGCCTTTGTGCCGGCGGGTCCGGAGGCGGAACCTCCGCCGCCGCAGGCCGCGAGCAGGACGAGGACGGCCGACGCGCTCGGCCACGTTCGACGCAGTGGGTTCATGGTGATCTGCCGGTCGCCGGATGCAGGGACACGGGCAATTCTTGCGCCTTGGGCGTGACCGAAACGTGAGCATTCGTTGAAGTGCGCGTGAGCGTCGCTCGCGACAATGGCAAGGCGATGCGAAGGAGAATGCGATGACGACTACCATCCGCTCGCACAAGACCCGCGCGGTCACCAGGCCGCTGATGATCGGCACCGATCCGGGCGAGCCGCGGCGCACCACGCGGACATCGAAGCCGTCGCTGCCCGGGCAGGTCGTCCTCGTCCTGCAGGGCGGCGGCGCGCTCGGCGCCTACCAGGTCGGCGTCTACCAGGCGCTGCACGAGGCGGGCATCGAGCCCGACTGGGTGATCGGCACGTCGATCGGCGCGATCAACGCCGCGCTCATCTGCGGCAACCCTCACGAGCACCGACTCGCGCGCCTGAACGCGTTCTGGCAGCAACTCGAGCAACAAGGCTTGGCCGCCAACATCTTCGATCCGTTCGGCGTCGGCGCAATGCTCGGGGCGATGACCACCGTGCTGTGCGGCATCCCGTCGTTCTTCACGCCAAGCCTCGGCGCGTTGCGCGGCACGCGGGCAACCTCGAGTATCGAGGAAGCGTCGTACTACAGCACCGCGCCGCTGCGCGAGACGCTGCACGAGCTGGTCGACTGCGACTATCTGCGCAACTGCAGGACGCGGCTGACGGTCGGTGCGGTCAACGTCTGCAGCGGCCAGATGCGCTACTTCGATTCGCGCCAGGAACCGCTCGGCGTCGACCATGTGATGGCGTCGGGCGCGCTGCCGCCGGCGTTCGGCGCGATCCGCATCGACGGTGAGCCGTACTGGGATGGCGGCATCTACTCGAACACGCCGATCGAGGCGGTCCTCGACGACAAGCCGCGCCGCGATTCGCTGATCTTCGCCGTCAACGTCTGGCACCAACAGGCGAGCGAGCCGACGTCGATTTGGCAGGTACTGTCGCGCCAGAAGGACATCCAGTTCGCGAGCCGGGCCGACAGCCACATCACGCGCCAGAAGCAGATCCACCGCCTTCGCCACGTCATCCGCGAGCTGACCAAGGAGCTGCCGGCAGCCAGGCAGGCCGACCGAAAGGTCAAGGAGCTGGCGTCGTGGGGCTGCGGCACGCAGATGCACGTCGCCCATCTCCTTGCGCCGCGGCTCGAGAGCGAGGACCACACCAAGGACATCGACTTCTCGGCGAACGGCATCCGCGCCCGCCGCGAGGCCGGCCACGCCGACACGATGCGAATGATCGCGCGCGCGCCGTGGCGGGCGCCCGCCGACCCGATCGAAGGCGTGATCGAGCACGTCTGATCGCCGTCGCCGCCGCGATCCGCGATGATCGAACGCATCGAAGCGCTGCTCCGACACTAGGCGGCGACATGAGCATGCCGATCGTCCTTTCCAGCCTGGCGTTCCTCGTCGCCGCGCTCTGTGCCGGCGTCATGGGCTACGCCATCCAGCGCGGCGCGACCTGCACCGTGGCGGCAGTCGACGAGGTCGTCACGCAACGCAGCTTCGCGCGCCTCCTGAGCCTGCTCGAGGCCGCGTTCTGGGTCGCCGGCGGCCTCGTCGTCGCCGAGGCGCTGCACGTGCTGCCGAAGATGCCGGCGGGCTACGCCGTCAACGGCTGGACCGTCATCGGTGGCGCCCTGCTGGGTCTCGGCGCCTACATCAACGGAGCATGCGTGTTCGGCGCGATCGCGCGCTTCGGCTCGGGCGAGTGGGCCTACCTCTTGACGCCGCTCGGCTTCTATCTCGGCTGCGTTAGCGTCGGCACGGTGTTCGCGATGCCGTTGCCCCACCAGCTCGACCAGCCATCGCCGGTGCTCGCGGCGGCGACGTGGCTGGCGCTGCCCTTCGTCGCCTTTGCGCTCTGGCGCATCGTGCGCGGCTGGCGGTCCGGAACTGAAGCCACGGCAGCGCGCAGGCACGAGCTCGTCGCGGCGCAGATCTGGTCGCCGCACGCCGCGACGACGGTGATCGGCGTCACCTTCGTCGTCATGCTGCTGCTCGTCGGCGGCTGGGCCTACACCGACGTCCTCGCCGATCTGGCGCGCGGCATGACGACGAGCGTTGGCGCGCGCGGCCTGCTCGCGATTGCGCTCCTCGCAGGCGCGGCACTCGGCGGCTGGACCGCAGGGCGGTTCCGCAGCACCCGGATCGACGCAGCGCAGATCGCGCGCTGCCTCGCCGGTGGCGCGCTCATGGGCTGGGGCAGCTTGCTCCTGCCAGGCGGCAACGACGGCCTGGTTCTGGTCGCCATGCCGCTGGCGTGGTCCTACGCGTGGCTCGCCTTCGCGACGATGTGCGTGACGATCGCAATTGCCCAGCTCGCCGCGCGCAGCTTCGCGACGCCGCTCGACGAGGGCACCTAAGCGGCGAGCTCGGCCCGACTCTCTTCGCTGGTCGGTCATCGCGCTGCCGCAGCGGCCTGCGCTTCCTAGCCCCAGCTTCCGATGGGCCGCCTAGGGAGAAGACGCGCCGGGGCCATCGCCGAGCGTCGGCATTGCCGCAGCGGGATCGCGCGCTGCGACAGCAGCGTCGCGATTGGCCGGCAAGGCGCGGGCGAGCGTGAGCGCGGCGCGCAGGCCGCGGCCGTCGCTGCTCGCCGCGAGCTCCAGCGAGCCGCCCATCAACGCGGCGTAGCGGCTGGCGATCGCGAGTCCTAGGCCGGCGCCGGCACCGAGGCGGACGCCGGCCATTCCCTGGCTCCAGCGTAGCGCTAGTTGGCCCTGCTGTTCGCGATCGAGACCGGGCCCGTTATCCGTGACCGAGATGCAGACGCGCTGCTCCGCCTGTTCGAGCGCGACCGTGAGACGGGCGACTGGCTCGCCGCGGCCATAGCGCAGCGCGTTGTCGATCAGATTGTTGAGCACGCCTTCGAGCAGCGTCGGCGTCGCCCACGCCTCGACGGCGTGGTCGAGGCCGGTTGCGCCAAGGTCGACGGCCGCCGCGTCGGCCCGGCCCATGAACGAGAGAACGATGCCGCGCACGAGTTCGTCGACGCGCACCCGCTCCAGCCGGATGCTGTCGCGCGACTCGTCGGCGAGCGCCAGCGCGAGCAGCTGGTCGACGAGATGGCTGGCGCGCTCCTCGCTGGCCGCAATCCGCCGCAGTTGCTCGCGCCACGTGGCGGGTTCAGCATGCGCGAGGCCGTATTCGGCGAGCGCGCGAATGCCGGCGAGCGGCGTGCGCAGTTCGTGGGCGACGTTGCCGGCGAATTCGCGCTGCGCCTGCACGCCGCCTTCGACCCGGGCGAGCAAGGAGTTGACGGCGTCGCGCAGGCGCTCGACGTCGCGCGAGATCGGTCGCAGCGAGATCGGATCGAGATCGCTCGAATCGCGGCTTCCGAGCTCGCGCTGCAGGTCGTCGAGGGGTGCCAGCTCACGGCTGATCTGGCGCGAGAGGTAGGCACCGAGCAGCAGCAGCAGCACGATCTGCGGCGCGATCGAGCGGACAAGCAGCTCACGCAGCAGCCGCTCGCGGCTGTTCGTCGTCTGCGCCACCACCACCGTGTAGCGCTCGCTCGCCCGGCCGCGCAGGGTCGCGGTCCGCAAGGCGACACCGTCGAGGCGGTCGTCGGAAAACTCGCCCGGTCCGTCGGCGGGGCCGGGGCCTGGCCGCAACAGCGCGGTGCTCGCGATCAGTCGTCCGTCCGCGCCGTAGAGAGCGAAGTACTCTCGCTCCTCGCGGTCGTAGAGGACCTTCTGGATATCGCTGGGCGTGAGGTTCAGCACCAGCACGCCGTTCGCCTCGCCGATGTTCGAGGCGATCGAGTAGGCGTCGTCGAGCAGCCCACGGTCGAAGGCTTCGCCGGCCAGCACCCAGGCCAACGAGAACGACGCGGCGCCGCCGATCAGCCAGGTGGCAGCGAGCGGCACCAGCACACGCCACAGCATGCGCGAGCGCAGCGACTTGCGCGGCTGGGCAGCGGTGGCCACGCTCACAACGGCTCCTTGTCGGCTTCGATCAGGTAGCCTAGACCGCGCAGGGTGCGGATCGTCGCGCCGCTGCCCTGGAGCTTCTTGCGCAGCCTGGAAACGAACGCCTCGAGCGCGTTGTCGGCCAGCAGCTCGTCGAACGAGGAGAGCTTCTCCGAGAGGGTGCGCTTGCTGACGACGCGCCCGGGCGGCGTCATCAGCTCGACCAGCACCGCGTATTCGCGCGCCGGCAGCTCGAGCTCGTGACGCGCACCCTCGATGACGACGAAGAGCCGCCCGGCGTCGCGATGCAAGCGCAGGCCGCCGACCTCGGACACTGACTCGACGCCATGCACCCGGCGCGCTAGGGCGCGCAAGCGCGCGGCCAGCTCGGCAAGCTCGAAGGGCTTACCGAGATAGTCGTCGGCGCCGGCGTCGAGGCCGGCGACGCGCTCGTCGGTGCGGTTGCGCGCCGTCAGCACGATCACCGCAGCAGTGTCATTGCGGGCGCGGGCAGCGCGCAACGCGGCGAGGCCGCTGCCGTCGGGAAGGTTGAGGTCGAGCAGCACGGCGTCGAACAACTGCACCGCCCAGAGATGGTTGGCCTCGCGCAGCGAGCGGGCGCTGTCGACCCGGTGACCGTCTTCCTGCAGGCTCTGCCGCACCACTTGGTGCAGCACCGCGTCGTCTTCGACCAGAAGGATGCGCATGGGCCAACAGTCAGGTCGTGGTCAGGTGCGGCGTGGGATAACCACGATCAGCATACGTCAGCGTCCATGACCGAAAACCTTTATCCAGACATCGCCACCGTTCTGACTGAGCAGTTCAACGTCGATCCGGGCCGGATCACGCCCGACTCGACACTCGACGGCCTCGGCCTCGACTCGCTTGTCCTGATGGAATTCGTGTTCGCGATTGAGGACAAGTTCGCGGTGCGCATTCCGGAGGATCGACTCGATCCGCGGCAGAGCGGGGTCACCCTGACGCAGCTGGCCGCGTTGTTGCGCGAGCAGTTGCCGCGGCCTTTCCCGACCCCCGTCGAGAGCTGAGGTCGTGGCGCCGACCGGCAGCCGGGGCTCCACGCCGGCGCCCGAGCGTGGGCTGCCCGGAGCCATCGTGTGCGACTTCGACGGCACGATCTCGATCGACGATGTCACCGATTCGATCCTGCTCCGCTTCGCGCGACCCGGGTGGGAAGCGCTGGAGAGCGCCTGGCGCGCCGGACGCATCGGCTCGCGCGAATGCATGGCCGGCCAGGTCGCGCTGCTCGACTGCAGTGCCGAAGAGCTCGACGCGCACGTCGAGCAGTTGCCGATCGATCCGCACTTCGCCGCCTTCGCCGCGCTCGTCGCCGCCGCCGGAGTTCCGCTCACGATCGCCAGCGACGGCCTCGACCGTGCGCTGCACGTGCTGCTCCGGCGCTACAGGCTCGACCAGTTGCCGACGCGGGCGAGCCGACTCGTACAAGCCGGCCCGCGCCGATGGCGACTCGAGTTTCCGCATGCAATGCCCGGCTGCCGCAGCAAAGCCGCGACGTGCAAGTGCGCGGTCGTCGCGGCCGCCCGCGAGCGCGGCGACGCCCCGGTGCTGATGATCGGCGACGGCGCGTCGGATCGCTGCGTCGCGGGCGCGGCAGACCTGACGTTCGCACGCAAGGAGCTGCTCGCCTACTGCGCCGAGCGCGATCTTCCCCACGAAGCCGTCGCCGATTTCGCCGCCGCGATCGCGGCATGGCAGGCGCTCGCCGCCACGCCTCGTGCGACGCAGGCCATCCTCTGACCACGGGCGCATCGATGCAGACCGAAGATCTCCTCGCCGACGAAGCGCGCTACTGCTCGTTCGGCGACACCGTCCACTACGTCGACCCGCCCAAGCTGTTCGAGCGGTGCGAGGGCAGCTATCTCTTCGACGGCCGCGGCGTGCCGTACCTCGACCTGCAGATGTGGTATTCGGCGGTCAACTTCGGCTACGCCAATCCACGCCTGAACGCTGCGCTGACGCGCCAGCTCGCCAGCCTGCCGCAGCTCGCGAGCCAGTACCTGCATCCCACCAAGATCGCGCTCGCGCGAACGATCGCCGAGGACGCGTTGCGCAAGTGGGATCAGCGCGGCCGCGTCCACTTCAATGTCGGCGGCTCGCAGTCGATCGAGGATTCGCTCAAGCTCGTGCGCAACGCGCGGGGCGGCAAGAGCCTGATGTTCGCCTTCGAAGGCGGCTACCACGGCCGCACGCTCGGCGCCTCGGCGATCACCTCGAGCTACCGCTACCGGCGGCGCTACGGGCACTTCGGCGAGCGCGCGCACTTCGTTCCGTTCCCGTACCACTTCCGCGGCCCCAAGGGCATGGACAAGGAGGAGTACGGCGAGCATTGCGTGCGCGCGTTCGCGCGCCTGTTCGAGACCGAATACAACGGCGTCTGGGACCCGAAGGCGGGCGAGTGCGAGTACGCCGCGTTCTATGTCGAGGCGGTGCAAGGCACGGGCGGCTACGTCATCCCGCCGAAGAGCTTCTTCTGCGGCCTGAAGAAGGTGCTCGATGAGCACGGCATCCTGCTCGTCGTCGACGAGATCCAGATGGGGTTCTTTCGCACCGGCAAGCTCTGGGCGATCGAGCACTTCGACGTCGTCCCCGACATCGTCGTCTTCGGCAAGGCGCTCACCAACGGGCTCAATCCGCTCGCCGGCCTGTGGGCGCGCGAGGAGCTGATCAACCCGACCGTGTTTCCGCCCGGCTCGACGCACTCGACCTTCGCCTCGAATCCGCTCGGCACCGCGGTCGGACTCGAGACGATGAAGATGCTGCAGGAGACCGACTACGAGTCAATGGTGATGAAGAAGGGCGCGCACTTTATCGCCGGCCTGCAGGACGTGCAGCGCCGCCACCCGGAGATCGGCGACGTCGACGGCCTCGGCCTCGCGCTGCGTGCCGAGATCTGCGAAGCGGACGGCATCACGCCGAGCAAGCGGCTCGTCGACCGCATGGTCGAGATCGGCCTGGCGGGCAGCCTCGACGGCCCGAACGGCAAGATCGGCCTCGTGCTCGACATCGGCGGCTACTACAAGAACGTCGTCACGTTCGCGCCGTCGCTGCACATCGCGAGTGACGAGATCGATCTCGGCATCGCCCTCTTCGACCAGGTGCTCGCGCGCGCGAAAGCCGATCTCGGCGCACGCACCGGTCGCGCAGCGTGACCCGCTCGCTCGAGGTCCACTGGCGCGGCGGCCGCTCCGGCGTGCTGCTCGTGCACGGCCTGACCGGGACGCCGACCGAGATGGGCTTCGTCGCGCGCGGCCTGCACGAGGCCGGCTTCACGGTGCATGCGGTGCAGCTCGCCGGCCACTGCGGCAGCGTTGCCGACCTGCTCGCGACCGGCTGGCAGGACTGGTACGCGAGCGTCGAGGCGGCAGCGACGCGCCTGCGCGACGAAGTCGATCATCTGTTCGTCGCCGGGCTGTCGATGGGCGCCCTCCTCGCTCTCGAGCTGGCGATCCGGCGGCCGCACCTCGTCGACGGCCTCGGCCTCTACGGTACGACCTTCCGCTACGACGGCTGGACGATTCCTGCAGTGGCACGACTGTCGTTCCTGCTGCCGCTCGCCTGCTCGCTCGGCTGGGGCAGGAAGCGCCTGTTCATGGAGACCTGGCCGTACGGGATCAAGAACGAGCGCATCCGCCAATTCATCGTCGCCCGCATGCATGGCGGCGACAGCGGTGCAGCCGGCCTCGCCGGCAACCCGTTGCCGTCGCTTGCGCAGTTCGTGCGGCTGTCGCGCCGCGTGAGGAGGCGCCTCGGCCAGGTGCGCGCGCCGTGCCTGGTCGTCCACTCCACGCACGACGACATCGCCGGCCTGGGCAACGTCGAGCTGATCGAGAAGCGCGTGCCGGCGCCGATTGAGAAGGTGCTGCTCGCCGACAGCTATCACATGGTGTCGGTCGACCAGCAGCGCGACGTCGTCATCGAGCGCTCGGCCCGATTCTTTCAGCGGATCGCCGCGGCCGGTGCAGCCAGCGTCATTCCGCGGCCTGGGCCGGCGCCTGCTTCGGCGTACGGATGAACGCCACCAATTGCCAGACCATGAAGATCGCGATCAGGCTGAGCAGCGTGCCGCTGATGGGGCGCGTGACGAAGGCCGAGAACTGGCCGCGGCTGAGCAACAGCGCGCGGCGGAAGTTCTCCTCGAGCATCGGCCCGAGGATGAAGCCGAGCAGGAGCGGCGCCGCCTCGAGGTCGAGACGGACGAAGAAGTAGCCGATCAGGCCGAAGAGGGCGGTGATGTAGATGTCGTCGAGGTTGTTGTTGATGCTGAACGTGCCGACGCAGCAGAAGAACAGGATCGACGGGAACAGCACCACGTAGGGAATCTTGAACACCGACAGCCACCACCGCACCATCGGCACGTTGAGGACGACCAGGAACACATTGCCGATCCACATGCTCGCGACCAGGCCCCAGAACAGGTCGGGGTGTGAGCCGATCATGTTCGGCCCGGGCTGGACGCCTTTGATGATGAATGCGGCCAGCATCAGCGCCATCACGGCGTTCTCCGGGATGCCGATCGCCATCAGCGGGATGAAGCTGGTGCGCGCGGCCGCTTCGTCGGCGGCTGCCTGGCCGGCAACGCCCTCGATCGCGCCGGAGCCGATCTCCGCGCGGTACTTGCTGAATTTCTTCTCGGCCGCGTAAGCGCCGAACTGCGCCAGCGTCGGGCCGCCGCCGGGCAGGATGCCGAGGAACGAGCCGATCACGCTGCCGCGGAGAGCGCTCGGCAGGATGCGCTTGAACTCCGGCCAGGTCGGCATGAGGTGGATCTTGCCGTTGAACGGCGTGTGCTCGCTGCGCGCATCGAGGTTCTTGACGATCTCGGCGATGCCGAAGCAGCCGAGCGCGACGCTCACCAGGCCGACGCCTTCGGCAAGAAACGGCACGTCCATAGTGAAGCGCTGTACGCCGCTGTTCACGTCGGTGCCGATCGCGCCGAGCAGCACCCCGATCAGGCTCATCGCCAGGCCGTTGAGGAGGTTGCCGGTGGTGACGAAGCTCACACAGACGAAGCCGAGCAGCATCAGCGCGCAATAGTCGGCCGGGCCGAACAGGAACGCGACCTCGCCGAGCGCGGGCGCCAGCGTCGAGAGGACGACGATCGCGACCGTACCGCCGATGAAGCTCGAGATGCCGGCGGTGAAGAGAGCCAAGCCGGTCTTGCCTTTCAGCGTCATCTGGAAGCCGTCGATGCACGCGACGATGCTGCTGGCGTGGGGGATCTTCATCGTGATCGCGCTCACGCTGTCGCCGTATTGCGCGCCGTAGTAGATGCCCGACAACATGATGAGCGCGCCACCGGTGGGGATCGAGTACGTCAGCGGCAGCAGCAGGCTGATGGTGGCGAGCGGGCCCAGACCCGGCAGCAGGCCGACCAGCGTGCCGACGACGCAGCCGATCGCGCAGTACATCAGGTTGTGCAGCGTCAGCGCGTGGCCGAAGCCGAACGCGAGGTTGTGCAGGACGTCCATCAGAAGAGCGGCAGGTTGACGCCGAGCAGCTTGCTCATGGCGAACGCGATCGCGATCAGGCCGGCGGAGATCTTCACGTTGCGCAGCCACGAGTACGAGGTGCCGGCGAACGTCGAGCAGAACACCATGAAGACGATGCCGGCGATCATGTTCACGTGCTTCGAGATGAACGCGAAGCCGCACAGGCCGACTAGCACGAGCGCCACGTTCCTGATGTTGAACGTGAGCGGCACCGCAGCGACGAAGCGCGCCCGCACCAGCGTCGCGATGCCGATCAGCAGGAGGACGCCGCTCACCAGGAGCGGAAACAGCCCCGGGCCAGCGTGGCTGAACGCGCCGATCTGGTAGCGGAGCGACCAGAGCCCGAAGACGAGCGATATCGCGACCAGGAACAGTCCCCGCGCGAGGTGCTGGTTGTTCATCGAAGCGGCGCGACGGCGGGAGTTGCGGCCACCCGAGGCTAGGCGCGCAGCCCGCCTGGCCGGCTAAGTGATTCCGCTGGC
>DASXIP010000027.1:0-3756 GCA_036497875.1 Caldimonas sp. | reverse complement strand
CGGTCGGCCGACGTCCACGGGCCGATCTGCGCCGGGTGCATCATCATCTGGTAGAGGTGCACCGAGGCGAGGAAGAACATCGCGAAGCCGGTGACGACCTGCCAGTACCACAGCGTCGTGTCCTCGTGGCGCATCATCGCCATGTGGTCGCGGTAGGTGCGGTACTGCCCGTAGTTGATCGGGAACTTGCGCAGCGCGAGCGCGGCGTGGACGATGAAGAGGGCGAACACTGCGGCGACGACGAACGAGACCAGGACGGGGTAGCTCTTGCCGAAGAAGAAGTAGCCCTCGAAGAACTTCGTCACCGTCCACATCGCGTCGTCGCTGATGAGGATCGTCGAGACGAAGAACATGTGGCCCCACATGAAGAGGCCGAGCAGCAGGCCGCTCGCGCTCTGCGTCCAGTCGAGCCGCGCCGGCCAGCGGCTCTTGCGGGCGCGGCCTGGCGCAAGCAAGGGTCCGGTAGTCATCGACTCGGGGGCTGGGTACGGCATAGCCGGCGCATCTTCGCGCCGCAACGAGGGCCGCCATTGACACAGGTCAACCCGTCTGCCGTCGGCGGCACGACCAATCGCATGATGCCAGCAGCGGGGCGAGGCGCTCCGCCGAGCAGGGGCAGACGTGGAACAACCGCAAGGCGCGTTCGTTGACCTGGCGCAAGCCGAGCCGTCTGGTCCATCCCTAGGCTGTGCCCGACACGAGAATCACCGATGCTGCAGATCAGGATCCATGGGCGCGGCGGCCAGGGCGTCGTGACAGCCGCCGAGATGCTCTCGATCGCCGCGTTCGAGCAAGGCCGTCACGCGCAGGCGTTTCCGAGCTTCGGCTCGGAACGCACCGGCGCGCCGGTGGTGGCGTTCTGCCGCATCGACGACCGCGAGATCCGGCTCCGCGAGCCGATCCTCGCGCCCGACGTGCTGATCGTCCAGGACCCGACGCTGCTCCATCAGGTCGACGTCTTCCAGGGGCTGCAGCCCGCCGGCTACGTGCTGATCAACAGCAAGCGCGGCTTCGACGAGCTCGGCGTCGACGAGATCGCGAAGCGCTTCCGCCAGGAGCGGCTGCTCACGGTGCCGGCGACCGAGATCGCACTCAAGCACCTCGGCCGGCCGCTTCCGAACGCCGTGCTGCTCGGCGGCTTCGCCGCGCTGACGGGAATCGTCACGCTCGACGCGGTCGCGCACGCGATCCGCGACAAGTTCAGCGGCAAGGTCGCCGACGGCAACGTCGCCGCCGCCGCCGAGGCCTATCAGGCCGTCCGTCACGCGCTCGTCGAGGTCGCCGATGCTGAAGCAGACTGAGGGCTCGCACGCCGTCGCCGAAGCGGTCGCGCTCTGCCGCCCCGACGTCATCTGCGCGTATCCGATCTCGCCGCAGACCCACATCGTCGAGGGGCTCGGAGAGCTGGTGAAGAACGGCCAGCTCGCGCCGTGCGAGTTCATCAACGTCGAGAGCGAATTCGCGGCGATGAGCGTCGCGATCGGCGCGTCGGCAGCGGGCGCGCGCGCCTACACCGCGACCGCCAGCCAGGGACTGCTGTTCATGGCCGAGGCGGTCTACAACGCATCGGGGCTCGGCCTGCCGATCGTGATGACGGTCGCCAACCGCGCGATCGGCGCGCCGATCAACATCTGGAACGATCACAGTGACTCGATGAGTCAGCGCGACAGCGGCTGGCTGCAGCTGTTCGCCGAGACGAACCAGGAGGCGCTCGATCTCCACATCCAGGCATTCAAGCTCGCCGAGGAGCTGTCGATGCCGGTGATGGTCTGCATGGACGGCTTCATCCTTACCCACGCCTACGAGCGCGTCGACATCCCGGCGCAGGCCGAAGTCGATGCGTTCCTGCCGCCGTACGCGCCACGCCAGGTGCTCGACCCGACGGCGCCGGTCTCGATCGGCGCGATGGTCGGCCCGGAAGCATTCATGGAAGTGCGCTATCTGGCCCACGCCAAGCAGCTCTCGGCGCTCGAACACATCCCGCGCATCGCCGCCGAGTTCGAGGCGCGCTTCGGGCGTTCCTCGGGCGGCCTCGTGCGCGGCTACCGCTGCGAGGATGCGGAAACGATCGTCGTCGCCCTCGGCTCGGTGATCGGCACGCTGAAGGAGACCATCGACGCGCTGCGCGCCGACGGCATCAGGATCGGCGTTCTCGGCATCCAGTCGTACCGACCCTTCCCGCTCGCTGCAGTGCGCAGTGCCCTGCAAGGCGCGCGCCGCGTCGTCGTCCTCGAGAAGAGCTTTTCCGTCGGCCTCGGCGGCGTTGTCTCGACCGATGTCCGGCTCGCACTCTCCGGGCTGCAGTTGCACGGCTACACGGTCGTCGCGGGCCTCGGCGGCCGTGCGATCACGCAGGCGTCGCTCGAGCGGATGCTGCGCGAGGCGGTCGTCGACCTGCTGCAGCCGCTGACCTTCCTCGACCTCGATTGGCGCATCGTCGAACGCCAGCTCGAGCGCGAGGCGCTGACGAGGAGGAGCGGCCCGATCGCCGAGAACCTGCTGCGCGACGTCGGCACCGTCGCCGCGAAGGTGGCGTGATGGACCAGCAGGTCAAGTTCTACCAGACCGGGACCTTTACGGTCGGCAACCGGCTGCTGTCGCCCGAGCTGCGCACGGTGCAAGCGTCGATCGAGCGCAGCAACTCGCTCAACTCGGGCCATCGTGCATGCCAGGGCTGCGGCGAGGCGCTCGGTGCCCGCTACGCGATCGACGCAGCAATGCGCGCGACCTCGCGCCGGCTGATCGCCGCCAATGCGACCGGCTGCCTCGAAGTGTTCTCGACGCCCTACCCCGAATCGTCGTGGCAGCTGCCGTGGATCCATTCGCTGTTCGGCAATGCGGCCGCCGTCGGCACGGGCATCGCGGCGGCGCTGAAGGTGAAGGCGCTGAAGTCCGGCCAGCAGGAGAGCGACGTGCGCGTCGTCGCGCAGGGCGGTGACGGCGGCACGACGGACATCGGCTTCGGCTGCCTCTCGGGGATGTTCGAACGCAACGACGACGTTCTCTACATCTGCTACGACAACGAGGCCTACATGAACACCGGCGTGCAGCGCAGTTCGGCGACGCCGCCGGCGGCGCGCACGGCGACGACGATGGCGGTCGGCGCGCAGCCCGGCGCCGACTTCGGCAAGGGCAAGAACGTTCCTCGGATCGCGATGGCGCACGAGATCCCCTACGTTGCGACCGCCACCGTCGCCGACCTGCACGACCTCGAGGCCAAGGTCGAACGGGCGATGGCGCTGCGCGGCGCACGCTACCTGCACATCCTCGTGCCGTGCCCGCTCGGCTGGGGCTCGGCGAGCCAGGACACCATCCGCCTCGCGCGACTGGCGCGCGAGACCGGGATCTTCCCGGTCTTCGAGGCCGAGCACGGCGAGGTGACGACGGTGAGCAAGATTCGCCGCCGCGTTCCGGTCGACGAGTACCTGCGGCCGCAGCGGCGCTTCGCGCACCTGTTCGGCGCCAACGGCCACCCCGAAATGTTGCAGCGGATCCAGGCCGAGGCCGACCGCAACATCCGCCGCTTCCACCTGCTCGAAGAAGAGAGTGCAGCATGACGATGCACAAGCCGTTCGCGATCACGCTCGATCCCGGCTCCTCGCTCGCGAACAAGACGGGCTCATGGCGGACCGAGCGGCCGGTCTACGTCGATCGCCTGCCGCCGTGCAACGGCGAATGCCCCGCGGGCGAGGACATCCAGGGCTGGCTCTATCACGCCGAGAGCGGCAACTACGAGGCGGCGTGGCGCCACCTGAC
>DASXIP010000026.1:0-3383 GCA_036497875.1 Caldimonas sp. | reverse complement strand
TTTCCACGAAGAGGCATCATCACGACACAGGAGAACCCATCGTGATGCGCTCTTCCCTTCCCGGTGTCGCCTTGGCGGCGGCATCGCTCCTCGTCGCGCTTGGCGGCTGCGAGTTGTTCAAGACCAATGAGGCGGTCCTCGCCACCATCAACAACCGGGTCATCGGCATGCCGGTGGGGGACTTCTTCGACCGCTACGGCCATTCACGCTCGCGCACCGAGATGCTCGACCACTCGACCGAATACGAGTGGATCTCGGCGGTGCCGTATGCGCGGCCAGGGGTCGAGGGGCTCGACGAGCACGTCTGCAAGCTGCATCTCGCGAGCGATCCGCGCGGGCGGATCAGCCGCGTCGACGTGGTCTACGACGCGCCCGGGCTGAAGAGCGCGTCGCGCTGCGGCGAGATCTTCGCCGAGAAGTAACGCCGGGCAGCAGCACCGATGAGGCGCCCGAGGCGCGACGGCGCCGAAACGAGCGGCGTCGTCATCGTCGGCGCCGGCATTGGCGGGCTGACGCTCGCCCTTGCACTGCACCGCGCCGGCATCGCCTGCCGTGTCTACGACGCCGCGGCCGATCTGCAGCCGCTCGGCGTCGGCATCAACGTGCTGCCGCACGCGACGACAGCGTTGGCAACACTCGGCGTCCTCGCCGCGCTCGAGCGGATCGGCGTCGTCACGCGTGAGGCGGCGTTCTTCAACCGCTTCGGCCAGCTTGTCTACGTCGAGCCGGCGGGCCGCTGGGCCGGCCACGACACGCCGCAGCTCTCGATCCACCGCGGCGATCTGCAGGGCACGCTGCTCGCCGCGGTGCGCGAACGGATCGGCGACGACAGCGTCGTCACCGGTCATGCCTGCGTCGGCGTCGACCACGACGCCGCGCGCGTGCGGGTGCGCTTCCGCGATCCGAGCGGCGCGCCGTTGCCCGATGCGCTCGGCGCGGTCGCGATCGGCTGCGACGGCATCCATTCGGCGCTGCGCCGGCAGCTCTATCCGGACGAAGGCGCGCCGCGCTGGTCGGGCGTCAACATGTGGCGCGGCGTCGTCGCGCATGCGCCGTTCCTGAGCGGCGCGACAATGGTCCGCGCCGGCTGGCTCTCGGTCGGCAAGATGGTGATCTATCCGATTCGAAACGACGTCGATTCCCAGGGGCGCCAACTCGTCAACTGGGTCGCCGAGCTCGAGTGCAGGGAACCAGTGCGACGCGACTGGAGCGCACGCGGCAAGTTCGACGACTTCTTCCCGGCGTTCGCCGACTGGCACTTCGACTGGCTCGACGCCGCGGCGCTGATCCACTCGACCGAGACCGTGCTCGCGTATCCGATGGTCGACCAGGACCCGCTGCCGCGCTGGAGCTTCGGCCGCGTCACGCTGCTCGGCGACGCCGCGCATCCGATGGTGCCGCGCGGCTCGAACGGCGCCGGCCAGGCGATCCTCGATGCGATCTGCCTCACCGAGCAAATCGCGGCGCACGGTGTCGGTGCCGAAGCGCTCGCCGGCTACGACCGCGTCCGCAACGCAGCGACCGCGCAGGTCGTCCTGGCCAATCGCAGCACGCCGCCCGACGCGATCCTGCGCGAGGTGCACGAACGCTCGGGCGACAAGCCGTTCGCGCGCATCGAGGACGTCGTCTCGCGCGAGGAGCTGGCGCAGATCGCCGACAACTACAAGCAGGTCGCCGGCCTGCGTTCGCCGCCGCCATGAGGCTGCGCGGTTTCGTTCGAGCGACGCCGACATCGCCAGAGGAGAACTGAGTGATCGCCATCTGCTCGCCGCGACGCCGCTCGGTCGTCATCTCGCTCGCCGCCGGCGCGGTCGGCCTCGCCGCGACGCGCGCGTGGGCACAGCAAGGATGGCCGGGCAAGCCGGTCCGCATCATCGTCCCGTTCACGCCCGGGACGGGGATGGACATCCTGGCGCGGACGCTGGCGCCGCACTTCCAGGCGGCGTGGGGCAATGCGATCGTCGTCGAGAACCGGCCCGGCGCGTCGGGCAACGTCGGCGCCGGCGCCGTCGCCAAGGCCCCGGCCGACGGGCTGACGCTGCTGATGGGCGTCAACACGCTGATCATCAACCCGGCGCTGTACGCGAACATGACGTACGACCCGCTCAAGGACCTCGCGCCGATCGGCCTGTGCGCGACCGGCTCGTTCCTGCTCGTCGCCAGCGCCGCATCGAAGCTGCGCTCGGTCGACGAGCTCGTCCGCGCGGCACGCGCGAATCCCGGCAAGCTCGACTACGCATCGCCGGGGATCGCGACCCCGCACCACATGGCGATGGAGCTGTTCAAGCTGCAGGCGAAGGTGTCGATCACGCACATTCCGTTCTCCGGCACTGCGGGCGCGGTCAGCGCAGTGCTGTCGGGCGACGTGCCATTGATGTTCCTGCCGGTGCACGTCGCGATGGCGCAGGTCAAGAGCGGCCGCCTGGTCGTGCTCGCCGCTGCCGGAGCCCGCCGCTCGACGCTGGCACCCGACGTGCCGACGCTCGCCGAGGTCGGCTATCCCGGCATCCAGGCCGAGCTCTGGTACGGGATGCTCGCGCCGGCAGGGACGCCGCGCGAAATCATCGCTCGCGTCAACGACGACATGGTGAAGGCGCTCGCGCTGCCCGAGGTGCGCAGCGCGCTCGCGGCGCAAGGGATGGAAGTCGCACCGAGCTCGCCCGAGGACATGGCGGCGCTGATGCAGCGCGACGCCGCGCGCTGGGCGGCAGTCGTCCAGCGCGCCGGCATCAAGGCCGAGTGAGCGATCATCTTCTCGCGATGAGCAACGCCACCGCCGACTCCTGGCCGCCGCTGCGTTACGACGCCTGGCGCGCGACGGTGACGACGCTGCACCGCTGGACCCAGGTTGTCGGCAAGGTGCGGCTCGCGCTCACGCCGTGGCTCAACCACGGCTGGCACGTCCCGCTCTACGTCGGCGCGCGCGGGCTCGGCACGGCGCTGATCCACGCCGGCTTAACGACGCTCGAGATCGACTTCGACTTCGTCGACCATCGGCTCGTCGTCACGACCGCCAGCGGCCGGCGAGGTTTCGCACTCGCGCCGATGTCGGTCGCGACGTTCTATCGCCGCTTGATGGCCGAGCTCGCCGCGGCCGGGATCGAGGTCGCGATCGACGTCCATCCGAACGAGATCGTCGACCCGATCGCGTTTCCCGACGACGAGACGCACGCCGATTACGACGCCCGAGCGGTCGAGCGCTTCTGGCGCGCGCTCGTCTCGATCGACCGCGTCCTGCGCATCTTTCGCACGTCGTTCCTCGGCAAGGCGAGTCCGGTCCACTTCTTCTGGGGCAGCTTCGATCTCGCGGTGACACGCTTCTCGGGCCGGCCCGCGCCACTGCATCCTGGCGGCATCCCCGGCCTGCCCGATGCGGTGACGCG
>DASXIP010000025.1:0-7656 GCA_036497875.1 Caldimonas sp. | reverse complement strand
GCGGCGACGACCGCCGTGACCTGCTCGCGCGTGTGGACGCCCGGCGCGTAGAGGCAGTCGGCACCGGCGTCGGCATACGCCTTCAGCCGCGCGACGGTGTCTTCGAGATCGGGGCGGCCGACGATGAAGTTCTCGGCGCGGCCGACGAGGAGCGTGTCGCCGCCGCTTGCGTCGATCGCCGCGCGCGCCGCGCGCACGCGCGCGACGGCTTCGGCGAGATCGCGCACCGGGCGCGCCGGGTCGCCGGTCGAGTCCTCGATCGAGAGCCCGGCGACGCCAGTCGCGATCGCCATCCGCACGCTCTCGTGAACGCCGTCGGCGTTCGCGGCATAGCCGCTCTCGAAGTCGGCGTTGACGGGCAGGTCGGTCGCCGTGCACAGCATGCGCAGGTGCGCGAGCACCTCGGCGCGCGAGCTCGCGCCGTCGGCGTGGCCGGTCGACCACGCGAAGCCCGAGCTGGTGCTCGCGAGCGCCCGGAAGCCGAGGCCCTGCAGCATCAGCGCGCTGCCGACGTCCCAGGGGTTGGGCAGGACGAAGCAGCCGTCGGCGTGCAGGGCGCGAAAGTCGGCGCGCCTGGCTTGGACAGTGCGGGTCATGGCATCTCCGTTGGTGGCAAGGAACGAGCGCCCCGAGCGAGCGCCTGCAACGCAATATAGCCACTGGGCTACGCTTCGGCATGGGCCGAACCCTCCGCCTCGGCGCCGGCGCCGGCTACTCGGGCGACCGCATCGAACCCGCGGTCGAGCTGGCCGAGCACGGCGCGCTCGACGTCCTGGTGTTCGAGTGCCTCGCCGAGCGCACGATCGCGCTCGCGCAGCAGGCGAGACGCAGCGACCCCGAAGGCGGCTTCGATCCGCTGCTCGAGGCGCGCATGCGTGCGGTGCTCGGCACGTGCGCGAAGAAGGGCATCCGCATCGTTTCCAACATGGGCGCGGCGAACCCGGTCGCCGCGGCGCAGAAGACCGCACACGTTGCCGCCGAGCTCGGCCTCGGTGCGCTGAAAATCGCCGCCGTCACCGGCGACGACGTGCTCGACCTCGTCCTCGCCGCCGACCTCCGCTTCGAGGAGAGCGGCGAGCGCGTCGCCGATCTCGGCGCGCGCGTCCTCTCGGCCAACGCGTACCTCGGCGTCGCGCCGATCTGCGACGCGCTCGCGCGAGGCGCCGAGGTCGTCCTCACCGGGCGCGCGTCGGACCCCGCGCTCTTTCTTGCACCGCTCGTGCACGCCTTCGGCTGGGCGCTCGACGACTGGCAGCGCCTCGGCCAAGGCACCGCCGTCGGCCACCTCCTCGAATGCGCAGGGCAGGTCACCGGTGGCTACTTCGCCGACCCCGGCGTCAAGGACGTCACCGACCTCGCGCGACTCGGCTTTCCGATCGGCGAGGTCGCCGAGAACGGCGATGTCGTTATCACCAAGGTCGCGTCGGCCGGCGGCCGCGTCACGGCGGCGACGTGCAAGGAGCAGCTGCTCTACGAGATCCACGACCCGCGCCGCTACCTGCAGCCCGACGTGATCGCCGATTTCAGCGCAATCGAGGTCGCGGAGATCGGACCCGACCGCGTCCGCGTCACGGGCGGCCGCGGCACGGCGCCGACCGGGCTGCTCAAGGTCTCGGTCGGCTACCTCGATGGCCACGTCGGCGAAGGGCAGATCTCTTACGCCGGGCCGGGCGCACTGGCGCGGGCGAGGCTCGCGCGCGAGATCGTGCGCGAGCGGCTGCGCCTCACCGGCGTACAGACAAGCGAAACGCGGTTCGATCTGATCGGCGTCGACGCGCTGCACGGCGAGCGACTCTCGGCAGCGCGCGGCGAGCCACACGAAGTGCGCCTGCGCGTTGCCGCCCGCACCGCGACGCGCGCCGAGGCCGTCCGCATCGGCAACGAGGTCGAGACGCTCTACACCAACGGGCCGGCCGGCGGCGGCGGCGCGACCAAGGCGGCGCGTGAGATCGTCGCCGTGCAATCGGTGCTGCTGCCGCGCGATCGCGTCCGGACGTCGGTGCGGATCGTCGAGGCGGGACGGCCATGAAGCTGCGCGCCCTCGCCCACTCGCGCACTGGCGACAAGGGCGACACGTCCAACATCTCGGTGATCGCCTTCGACCCGCGCGACTACGAGCACCTGCGCACGCACGTCACCGCCGAGCGCATCCGCGCGCACTTCGCGGGAATCGTGCAGGGCGAGGTGACGCGCCACGAGCTACCGAAGATCAGCGCGCTCAACTTCGTCCTGACGAAGACGCTCGGCGGAGGCGTCACGCGCTCGCTCGCGCTCGACGCACACGGCAAGTCGCTCAGCTCGGCGCTGCTCGACCTCGACATTCCCCAACCACGACTGGAGACACCGCCACCATGACTTCGGACCGCACCCCGCGCACGACGCGCCGGCCGCTGCTGCTCGCCGCCTTCGCCGTGGCAGCGAGCGCGCTCGCCGGCACCGCACTCGCGCAGACGTATCCGGCCAAACCGGTCACGTTCCTTGTGCCGTTCGCCGCCGGCAGCGCCACTGACCAGCTCGCGCGCGCGCTCGGCCAGTCGTTCACGGAGCAGACCAAGCAGGCGGTCGTCGTCGACAACAAGGCCGGCGCGAGCGGAATGCTCGCAGCGCAGGCCGCCGCGCACGCACCGGCCGACGGCTACACGGTGCTCATCACGACCAACACGACGCACGCCGCCAACGAGCACCTGTACAAGAAGCTCTCGTACCAGCCGGTCAAAGACTTCGCGCCGGTCACCGGGCTCGGCAAGGGTGGCCAGGTGCTCGTCGTGCGGGCCGACGCGCCGTACAAGTCGGTCGCCGACCTGGTCGCGAAGGCGAAGCAGGCGCCGGGCAAGCTCAGCTTCGGCAGCGGCAGCTCGTCGAGCCGCGTCGCCGGCGAGATGCTCAAGCAACTCACACACACCGACATCCTGCACGTACCGTACAAGAGCAACCCGCTCGCGATCACCGACCTGCTCGGCGGCCAGATCGATTTCATGATCACCGACGCCGCCACCGGCGTACCGCAGATCAAGGGCGGCAAGCTCCGCGCACTCGGCGTCTCGACGACCCGGCGCAATCCGATGCTGCCCGACGTGCCGACGATCGACGAGGCCGGCGTCAAGGGCTACGACATGGGCTACTGGTTCGCCGCCTACGTACCGGCCGGCACGCCGGCGCCGGTCATCGCGCGGCTGCACGAGCTGCTTGTCGCCGGCACGCGCAGCGCGGCGGCGAAGCAGTTCTTCGAGAGCACCGGCTCGGATGCCTGGACGACGACGCCGGAAGAGCTCGCGAAGTTCCAGGAGAGCGAGTCGCGCAAGTGGGGGACAGTGATCAAGGCGGCGGGGATCGAACCGGAGTGAGAGGGCCTCCAGCTGGCGGCTACCGCTGCCGCTGCAGCGCGACGCGCAGGCGATTCCAGTCGCCCTCTCGTTCGTAGCCGATGCGCGACGCCATGCTCACCACCAGCGCGATCCCAAGTTGACCAACTGGCCGCTCGGGCGTTGCGTTCTCGAGCTCGATCGCGGCCCGCGGAACCTGCGTCAGCGGATCGAAGGGAGTGGCCGAGTCCTCGTACGAGAGCTCGACTTCCACCGCATCGACGCGCAGCCCGACGCGCACCGGCGCGTCGCCGCCGCCGCGAAAGCCATGCGTCACAGTGTTGGTGAAAAGCTCCTCGACGACCAGCGAGACGCGCAGGCAATCGCCGCGCGAAACGCCGTTCGCGTCACAGAACGATTCGACGAACGCGATCGCTTCCGCGAGATCGTCCATGCGGGCCCGGACCGTGCAGACGGGATCGAAGGTCATCGTCGCGGCCTCGGGGTGCGGGTAAGCTCGCCGCAACGATCAGCCTCGGGAGGAAGGTTCATGGTGCCAACGTCGTCCTCGCGTCTGCGCAGTGGAGCTGCTGTGCTTGCCATGCTCGTCGCGCTCGGCGTCGCCATCCCGGCGCGGGCCGACGTCGGCCAGATCAAGGTCGCCAAAGGCAGCGTGACTGTCGAGCGCAACGGCCAGGGCTTGCCCGGCCAGGTCGGCATGCTGCTCGAACCTGCCGATGTCGTGAAGACGGGGGCCGATGGCTCGGTGGGCATCACGATGCGCGACAACTCGCTGCTGTCGGCCGGGCCGAACAGCATCGTCTCGCTCGACCGCTTCGAGTTCGACCCGACGACGAGCGACGGCCGCTTCGACGCGCGCCTGCAGCGCGGCACGCTCGCAGTGGTCTCGGGCCGGATCGCGAAGAAGTCGCCGCAGGCGATGACGGTGCGAACGCCGTCGGCGACGCTTGGCGTGCGCGGCACCGAATTCGTGGTCTCTGTCGATGAGTAGCTGGCTCGGCCGCGCTGCCGTCGCGGCGTGCGCGCTGCTGCTCGCCGCGTGCGCCGGACCGAAAGAATCGGTCGTCCTCCTGCCGAGCCCGACCGGCCAGCACACCGCCGTCTCGGTCACGCGCGGCAGCGATCAGGTGCTGCTCGAGGAGCCCTATGCTGCCGCGCGCGTCGGCCGCAACGGGCCGGAGGCGTTTCAAAGCAGCGCCGAGGATGTGCAGACCCGCTACGGCACCGCGCTGGCAGCACAGCCGCTGCCGCCGGCACAGTTCACGCTCTACTTCATCGAGAACAAGGACGAGCTCACCGACGAGTCGAAGAAGATCGTCGACGGCGTCTTCGCCGAGATCGCGCGGCGGCCGGTCCCCGATGTCATGATCATCGGCCACACCGACGCCGTCGGCTCCGACGCCGCCAACGACGCGCTCTCGCGCCAGCGCGCCGACGTCGTGCGGAGCGCCTTCGTCGCCCGCGGCCTGGCCGCGGACAAGGCGGTCGCCGTCGGCCGCGGCAAACGTGAGCTCGCGGTGCCGACCGGCGACGGCGTCTCCGAGCCGCGCAACCGGCGGGTCGAGATCCTGGTGCGCTGAGCTCGCGCGCATCGCCTGCTACCCGCCGTCGCTCGCAGCCGTCGCGGCCGAAGCCGGCTGCGAGGGGCCGTTCCAGCGCAACGCCAAGATCGTGATGTCGTCGTTCGGCTCGGCACCGTCGGCGAACCGCAGCGCGTCAGCCTGCAGCGCGATGACGATCTCGCGCGGGCCGGCTCCGTGGCGCGCGAGATCGATGACCACGGCCTCGGCCCGCCGGTGCCCGTACAGCGCGCCGGCAGGATCCTGCGCCTCGGCGACGCCGTCGGTCAGCAGGCACAGCACTTCGCCGGCGTCGAGGCGGCAGCGCGCACTGCGGTAGTCGAAGTCGCTCACCACGCACAGCGGCGGCCCGTCGCCGTCGACGATGCGCTCGGGCTGCGTTCTGCCCGGCCGCAGGCGGTAGGGGTTGTCGTGGCCGGCATTGCAATAGGCGAGCTCGCCGCTGCGCAAGTCGAGGATGGCGGCGAAGAGGGTGACGAACAGCATCTCGGCGTTGTCGCGCGAGACCTCGGCGTTCGCTGACTTCATGATGTCGCCGATGTCGGCGTCGGGCTGGCGGATCATCAGAGCCTTGTAGAGCGCCTTGCTCACGGCCATGAAGATCGATGCCGAGAGGCCCTTGCCCGAGACGTCGCCGATCAGCAAGAAGAGACGGTTCTCGTCGAGCATGAAGAAGTCGTAGAGGTCGCCGCCGACCTCGCGCGCCGGCGTCATCGCGGCGTGGAGGTCGACGCGGCCGTCGCCGCGCAGCAGGTCGGCGCGCGGCAGGCTCGACGTCTGGATGCGCTGCGCCGCCTCGAGCTCGCCGGCGATGCGCGCGCTCTGCTCACGCTGCGCCTGCAGCACGCCCTCGAGCGACCTGCGTTGGCGCGTCGATTCGGCGAGTGCCAGCACGAGCAGGATGCCGAACAGGAAGAACAGGTACGCGCCCGGCGTCGCGACGTCGACCAGCAGCCGACGCGAACGATAGAGAGCGAATGCAGACAGCGCGAGCACGGCGAGGCTCGCGTGCAGCAGTAACGCAGCCCGGACCGCCGTCAGCCGCGGCACTGCCCAGACCATGAGCGCGCCGAGGAGGACGACGAGCAGCGCCTCCGCGGTCGGCGCCCACGCCGGCCGGCGCAGCAGCGTTCCGTCGAGCAAGTTCTCGAGCAGCTGGGCCTGGATCTCGCTTCCCGACATGCGCTCGCCGATCGGCGTGTCGTGGAGTTCCTCGAGGCCAAAGCCCGCCGTGACGCCGATCAGCACGAGCTGCTTGTTCAGCAGCGCCGGATCGACCTTGCCTTCGAGGACGTCGATCGCCGAGACGAAGCGGTCGCTGCGATGCCGAGAGAAGTAGATGCGCACGGCGGCGTCGCGCTCGGTGCGGACGCGGGTGGCGCCGACGGTCAGGCTCGTCACCGAGCGGCCGAGCGCCGTCAGGCGGACCGAGGGCACACGGTAGGCGACGCGCAGCATCTCGACGGCGAGTGTCGGCACCAGCGTGCCCTGGATGCTGGCGACGAGTTGGATGCGGCGGACGATGCCGCGCGTCGTGTCGACCGAGAACAGGCCCCAGCCGCTCGCCTGCTGGTCGAGGTCGTCGATGTTGGTCAGCGCGCCGCCGTACTGGACCAGCGCCAGCGCGGCGTCGCTGCCGAGGCGCGACGACTTCACCGTGACCGGCGCCACGTGCACCGGCCTGCCCGTTTCCTCTTCGGTGGGGGCGAGGACCAGCACGCTCGGCGCCAAGGCGAGCGCGGCGCCGAGCACGGCATCGTTCGACATCATCGAGCGCAGCGCCGCGTCCAAGGCGGGGACCTTCACCGTAAATTCGGCCGCGACGCGCTCGGGGGACAGCGCGTCGGGCTCGGACATCAGGATGTTGAGCCCGATCGCCGCGGCGCCGGCACTGTCGATGGTCTTCACGAGTTGCGCCAGCCGCGTCCGCGGCCACGGCCACTGGCCGAGCGCGGTCAGGCTCTTCTGGTCGATCTCGACGACAGTGACCGGCAACACCCTGACCTGGCGCGGAGATAGCGCCTGGTAGGCATCGAACCACGCCGCCTGCAGCCGCTCGGCCCAGGGCGGCTGCATCCACGTCAGCAGCGCCAGCGCGGCGACGAGGCCGGCGCCGAGCATCGCGATGCGGTTCCATCCCTCGCCCGCCGACTCGCGCGCCGGGCGCGCCGTCACAGCTCGATTTCCATCCCGTCGAACGCCGCACTGACGTGCAGCGGTCGGTCACCGCGCGTGATCTCCTCGAGGCGACGGGTTTCGGCGAGCACGGCGTCGATCGCGGCGTCGTCGAAGACCGGCTCATGGTGGAAGAGGCACAGGTGCCGCACCCCAGCCATCTGGCAGAGCTCGACGCCGACGATGTTGCTCGAATGACCCCAGTCGGCCTTGACCGAGACGGCGTCGGCCAGCGAATACATCGCGTCGAAGACGACGAGGTCGGCGGCACGAAAGAAGTTGACGAAGCGCTCGGTGTGTTCGGGCTGAGCGAGCGGATGCTCGGAGTCGGTCGAGTAGACGACGACGACGCCCGGCCCTTCGAAGCGATAGCCGTACGAATCGCCGCCGTGCCGCTGCAGCATCGACGTCACCTGGAGGCCGGCAACGTCGTACACGCGGCCCGGCTCGAGGTGCACGAACTCCAGCTTGGCGCCGAAGATCTTGAAGTCGACCGGAAACGACGGCTGGTCCTGCTGCCGCCGAAGCGCTGCTTCGAGGTTGGCGTGGCTGCCGTAGAAGACGACGCGATTACCCGG
>DASXIP010000024.1:0-3517 GCA_036497875.1 Caldimonas sp. | reverse complement strand
GCCGGATTGGTGTGGGCGCTCGACGGCCCCGCTGCCGCCGGCGTTCCGGCGCGCCCTGTGCGCACCGAGTTCGGCGGTGGCGTCGAGCACTACGACGCCGCGCGCCGCGATGGTGAGACGCGCCCGATGTCGCTCGTGGTGTTGAGGCTCGACCGCTTCGTCACGCCGAACCTCTATCTGAGCGGCCAGGCGCACTCTGCCTTCGCCGGTGGCGCAGGCGGCTTCACCTCGGCCTTCCTCGGTGCCGGCTGGTTGCAGCCGATCTCGCCGCGCTGGCATGTCGGCGGCGAGCTGCTTGGCGGCGCCGCCGGCGGCGGCGGCGTCGACAGCCGCGGCGCCGTCGGCCAGGCAATGATCTATGCCGGCACGCAGTTCACGCCTTCGGTCGCTCTGCGCATCGGCGCAGGCCGGATCGAGTCGCTGCGCGGCACGCTGGGCGCGACAGTGGTCGGCGCGACACTGATCTTCACCTACGGCGTCACCGCCGGCAGTTGACGGCGCGAACGTGCGCGTCGTGGCGATCCTCTACAGTCCACGAGACCGAGGAGCAGACATGACCGACGACAGCAAGTCCGCCAAGCCGCCCAAGCCGCTGCCATCGCGCACCAGGCCAACGGGGCAGAAGCGCAGCCTCGAGCGCGGCAAGGCGACCCGCAAGAAGAATCCTGGCAAGCGCGCCCACAAGGGCGGCAGCTGAGCGCTCAGGAGCGCGGCCGGAACGGCGCGCGGTAGAGCCAGACGCGACGGCCGTCAGTGCCGTCGAGGACGCGCTCAGGGGCGAGCGTCGCGATCTCGAACTCGAGGCTGGCCAGCCAGGCGCCAGGGCGCAGCTCGTGCACCGCCTTGGCCAGCGCGCGCGGCATGCTCTCGGGGCGCTGGAACAGGTAGACGAGCGCGAACGGCGTCCAGTCGGCACTCCAGAAGTCGCCGCGCCGCACATGCGCGAATCGACAGCGCAGCGCGCCGACGAGCCAGAGCGGCCAGCTCCATTCGATGCCGGTCAGCGCCGCCTGCGGATATTCGCGGCGCAGCTCGATCAGTGCTGCGCCCGACCCCGAGCCGGCATCGAGGATCGCCGCGCCGGGCGCCAGATGGACGTCGCGCGCGAGGCCTTGCAACGCGCCGCGCCAGGTCGGAAAGAGCGGCGCATCGCGCCACGCACGGAGCGGATAGACGAGCGCCAGCAGCGCGACTGCGAGGAGCCAGGTCCACGCCGGCAGCGGCCCGGTGACGTCTGCCGCCGCGAGCGAAAGGGGAAAGCCGGCCGCGATCAGGACGCGCCGCCACGCCGTCGCACCGAACCACGCCAGCGAGAGCGAGAGCAGCAGCGTGCCAGCCAGCGCACCCTGCGCGCCGGCGCCGAGCCGGCCGAGCAGCGTGAACAGAAGCCAGCAGGCTGCCCACGCGCCGACGGCCGGCAACGGCCACATCATCGGCGCCCTAGTAGTCGCGCAGCTTGACGCGCAGGCGCGCGATCGACTGGCTGTGCAGCTGGCAGACGCGCGACTCGGTGACCTTCAGCACCGCCGCGATCTCCTTCAGGTTCATGTCGTGCTCGTAGTACATGCTCATCACGTACTGCTCGCGCTCGGGAAGGACCTTGATCGCCTCGACGAGCGCGGTGCGCATGCGTTCGTCCTGCAACTGCGCGAGCGGATTGGTCTCGCTGTCGGCGACGTGGCGATCGAGGAAATCGCTGTCGCCGTCGGCTCCGGCCATGTCCTCGAGATAGACGAGCTGCGTGCCGCGCACCTTGCTGAGCAGCTCCTGATATTCGGCGAGGGTGATGCCCATTTCCTTGGCGATTTCGCTTTCTTGCGGCGCGCGGCCGAGATGCTGCTCGAGCCTGGACACCGCCGACTCGATCGAGCGCTGGTGCTTGCGCGTGCCGCGCGAGAGGTAGTCATTGCCGCGCAACTCGTCGAGCATCGCGCCGCGAATGCGCTGTGTCGCGAAGGTCTCGAACTGCACGCCCTGGGCGGCGTCGAAGCGGCTGAGCGCATCGGTCAGGCCGATCATGCCGACCTGGATCAGATCGTCGATCTCGACGTTGGCCGGCAGCTTGGCGATCATCTGGTGCGCGAGGCGACGGACCAGCCCGCTGTATTGCTTCAGCGTCGAGTTCAGGTCCAGCTGGCCTTTGGCGGTGTACATGGTCGCTCCGGAGATCATGGGGCCACCGCTCGTGCGGCGCGGCGCTCGGCCGTCTGGGAAAAGTGGCGAAGCGCGGCGTCTTTCTCGAAGCGCGACGCCGCGATCCGGCGCAGGTCGTCGCCCGGCGGCTCGCACGGATCGCCCGCCGGGTCGACCCAGGCCCAGTCGCGCAGCACGCCGGCGAAGAAACGGTCGGCGCACGACGCCAGCTTGGCGGCGATCCGCGCGGCGCGCGGCGAGCTCGGCGACGCGCCGAGCACGAGTTCGGTGACGGCGAAGCCGGCGCGCTCGTCGAGCAGCTTCATCGCAGCGTAGGCGTGGGTGACGCTCGCCGGCCGATCCTCGGCGAACACGATCGGGCACGGCGCTTCGTCGCCGAGAAAGGCGACGCCACTGCGGCGGCTGTGGCCGAAAGTGCGGCAGAGCTCGCTCGCCGGTGCGTGGACGACGATGACGTCCGAGCCCGGCGCAGCGTCGCCGAGACGATCGAGGAAGCGCCGCGTCGAGCCGGCAGCGTCGACGTGGCGCAGCGCCAGGCCGCGCGCGGCGAGATACGAGACGTGCGGCGACAGCCGCTCGATGCACTGGGCAAGATCGACGAGCGCCATTTCGCCGGCGCTGCCGGCGCGTTCGCCGGCGTCGACGACGAGCACGCGGGCGCCACGCTCGACGAGCGCCGTGCTGAGCCGCTCGAGGAGAACGCCGCCGCAGGCGACGTGGGGATTGGCAACGACCGGCACGAAGCATGCAGCGGCGCCGGTGAACATCCGGCGCAGGCCCGCGGCTTGGTCGTGATGCGTGGCAAGGGTGATCGACATGGCGTCTTGGCGACGGTGCTGCGCTCTCAACCGTGCACCGTCGCCGCCGACGTCGACGCCGACGCCGACGCGGCGAAGACCAGGTTGACCTCGCCGCCTTCAAGACGCCACGCCGAGCTGGCGCTGCTGCGCATCGCGCGCTGCACCAGCGCGTTGGCCGACAGGCGATGCCAGTCTTCGGGAACCCGCTGGCCATTGGCGACGCCGACGACGGTGAGACGATGGCGGATCGCGGCGTCGAGCGCCGGGCCGAGCTTGATCGCTTCGTCGATCTTGCTCAGCACCATCCCGGCGCAGGCGCCGGCGCGGTAGGCGACGAGCACATCTTCGATCGTCTCGCCCTGCGACGCCGCGTTGACGACGAGCAGCCGCTGCACGCTGCGGTGCGAGAGCATGTCGAGCAACTCGCGCGTGCGCGTGTCGCGCTGCGCCATGCCGGCGGTGTCGATCAGGATCATCTTCTTGGCCGCGAGCAGCTCGAGCAGGTCGTCGAGCGAGGCGCGGTCGTGCGCGGTGTGGACCGGCACGCCGAAGATCCGGCCATA
>DASXIP010000023.1:0-5432 GCA_036497875.1 Caldimonas sp. | reverse complement strand
TTCGGCCTCGTCATCTGCGAGGACGCCTGGTTCGACGAGCCCGGCGAGCTGGCGCGCGCTGCGGGTGCGCAAGTCCTCTGCGTCATCAACGCATCGCCGTTTCACCTCGGTAAGATGGCCGAGCGCGAGGAGCGCATGGCGGTGCGAGCGCGTGCCCTCGCCATGCCGCTCCTCTACGCACACCTCGCCGGCGGCCAGGACGAGGTCGTCTTCGACGGCGCGTCGTTCGCGCTCGACGCCAGCGGCACCGTCGGCGCCCGCGCCACGATGTTCGAGGAGGACGTCGCCATCGTCGACGTCACGGCAAGCTCGGTGCGCGGCTCGGTCACGGGCATCCCGTCGATCGAGTCGCAGGCGTGGTCGGCGCTCGTTGTCGGTGTTCGCGACTACGTCGGCAAGAACGGCTTTCCGGGGGCGATCATCGGCCTCTCGGGCGGCATCGATTCGGCGCTGGTGCTCGCGATCGCCGTCGACGCACTCGGCGCTGATCGCGTGCGCGCGGTCATGATGCCGTCGCCGTACACGGCAGAGATGTCGTGGCTCGACGCGCGCGACATAGCCGCGCGGCTCGGCGTTCGCTACGACGAGATCTCAATCGTGCCGATGCTCGACGCTTTCAAGCGAAGCCTGGCCAGGGAGTTCGCGGGCCTGCCCGAGGATGCCACCGAGGAGAACCTCCAGGCTCGGGTCCGTGGCACCTTGCTGATGGCGCTGTCGAACAAGCTCGGCGCGATCGTTCTCACGACCGGCAACAAGAGCGAGATGGCGACCGGCTACTGCACGCTCTATGGCGACATGGCGGGCGGCTTTGCGGTGATCAAGGACGTCGCCAAGACGCTCGTCTTTCGCCTCGCCGAGTGGAAGAACGCGCAGAGCCCGGAGATCATCCCGCGCCGCATCATCGAGCGGCCGCCGTCGGCAGAGCTCAGGGCCGACCAGACCGATCAGCAGAGCCTGCCGCCGTACGAGATCCTCGACGCGATCCTGCAGCACTACATGGAAGACGACCAGGGCATCGAGGAGATCGTCGCCGCTGGTCTGCCGCGCGCCGACGTCGAGCGCGTCACGCGCCTGATCAAGGCCAACGAATACAAGCGGCGCCAGGCGCCGGTCGGCATCCGCATCACCCATCGCGCCTTTGGCCGCGACTGGCGCTATCCGATCACCTCGAAGTTTGGCGCCTGAGGGGCCTCGGCGAAGCGGGGGCGATCGCCTAAACTCGGTCGCATTGCAGTTGGAGCAGGGGCATGAAGCAGATCACCGCCATCGTCAAGCCGTTCAAGCTAGAGGAGGTGCGCGAAGCGCTGGCCGACGTCGGCGTTTCCGGCCTGACCGTGACCGAGGTCAAAGGATTCGGCCGCCAGAAGGGCCACACCGAGCTCTATCGCGGCGCCGAGTACGTCGTCGACTTTCTGCCGAAGGTCAAGATCGAGGTCGTCGTCAAGGACGCCGACGCCGAGCGCTGCATCGATGCGATCGTCAAGGCGGCGAAGACGGGCAAGATCGGCGATGGCAAGATCTTCGTGACATCGGTCGAGAACGTCATCCGGATCCGCACCGGCGAGCTCAACGAGGACGCGGTCTGACGTTACGCGCGTCGCCGGCGTCGACGAGGCGAGTGCCGCAGAGGCGGTCGTGCCAGAACTGGCGCTCGGGCGCCAGCAGGGCGAGTAGCGGGTAGATGCAGAACCAGACGGCGAGCGCGGCCACGCTCGTTGACGGCGGCCGGTGCATCGCCGCGGCGAGCGCGGTCGGCGGCGCAAACCAGGCAATGCAGCATGCGATGTAGCGGACCAGCGCCCGGCGTTGCGAGAGCGGCGCCCCGGCCGCCGTGACGAGCCGAATCCGCCAGGTCTGCATCGCCAGCGTCTGACCGCGCCGCGACCAGAACCAGACGAAATAGACGCCGTAAAGAACGAGCGCGTAGAGCCTGAGCGCGGTGTCGCTTTGCAGCGGATGACGCTGGCCCGTCTGCGCGAAGAACAAGGCGCCGAGAACGCCCGGGATGAGCGCCAAGCCGAATAGCAGCATCGTCTCGTAGAGCAGGCATGCCATCCGGCGCGCCAGCGAGGGCGTCTCCAACGAGCCGGTTGCGGACTCGTGAGCTGCCGGCGGCGTCACCGCGGTGCCGACGATGTCCGTGCCGGGGCGGCCGGCGGCACCGTGTGCGCGGCGCCGACCGGAGCGGTGACCGGCACGACCGCTGCCGCCTGCGGCCCGCGCTTGGGTAGCAGGGTAGAGCGCTGGACGAACTCCGGCGTTGCTGCGATTTTCGGCATGCCGGTCTGCTGATGCGGCGGCGGCGTCGGTCGACGCGTGATCGGCGTCGTCGTCGCTCCTGGCGCCGCCTGCACCAACGTCGGCGCCACCTGGCGCGGTGCCTGCGATAGGGCCGGGTTCGGCACGATGTTGGACTTCGCCTCCTTGCTGTCGCGCGGGGCTGCCCGCGGCGCTCTGAGCGCGTCGCCTGCGCCGCCCGGAGGCGACGCGGCGTGCGCGGCGCGCGCTGCGAATTCGGCGCGCTGCTCGGGCGGCAGCGCCTGGTATTCCTGCCAGCGGGCGCTGCGGTCGGTCGCCGGAACCTGGCGCGCCTCTTCGAAGCGCAGCCGGGCCTGACCGCGCTCGGTCGGCGTCAGCCGCGCCCATTCGGTCATCCGGGCATTGATCCTGGCGCGTTCCTCGGGGGGCAGCGTCTTGAACCGCGCCGCGAGCTCGAGCCACTTCTGCTTGCGGGGCGCGTCGATCGTCGGCCAATCGCGTTCGAGCGGACCGAGCGCCTCGCGTTGGGCGGGCGACAGGGTGTGCCAGCGGACGCCTTCTTCGCGGATCGGCACGGCGGCTACGGGGGGCGGATGCGGCCCTTGCGCGACGGCGGCCGCCGCGGTCAAGGCTGCGGCGGCCGCGACCGCGGGCAGAACCAGACGCCACGCCGACGCGAAGGGCAGGGCGAGGCGTCGGGAATTCGGCTCGCGCTGCATCGCGCCTCGGCTCATTCGCTCGGCGGCGCCTTCAGAAACTCCGAGAAACCCGGATCTCGGTAGGCGTTGATCGGCAAGTCATCGCCGAGGAGCGCCTCGTCGATCTCGGCGGCGACGGAGATCTGGTTCCGGCTCTCCCCGTTCTGGATCAGGACGAGGCCACCGACGAGCGCGATCAGGGGCAGCACGGAGGCAAAGCGCAGCCACCAGCGCGACTGGCTGAAGCCCGCGATCGCGGCGCCGGAGGCAGTGACGCCGAGCTCGCGGGCGTCGCCACGGCCCTGGCGGGCGATCTCGATCGCCTTCTCACGGCCGAAGCGCAGCCGCTCGGCGACGTCGGGCGAGACTTGCTCCGCGCTCTCGCTCAGATACACGGCGACGCCGCGCGCGAAGCGCGCTTCCATCGCTTCGCGAGCGGCTGCGCGGTAGGAGCGGTCGTCGTGGTTCATGTTGTGATTCCCTTCGCCTTCAGGGCCTTCGCCAAGGCATGCACCGCCCGGGAGCAGTGCGTCTTGACGCTTCCTTCGGAACACCCCATCGAGGCAGCGGTCTCGGCGACATCGAGTTCCTCCCAGTAACGCAGGAGAAACGCCTCGCGTTGACGGGCTGGCAGGAGCGCCACCTCGGCTTCGATGGTCTGCAAGATCTGAGCCCGGGAGACTGATTCGGCGGCACTTTCCGACTGCAGCGGGCCGCCCAGCGCCTCGAGGGTTTCCAGGATATCGAAGTCGCCGTCGTCGCCGGCGATCTCGTAGTCCGAGAAGTTCCGCACGACCTGGTTCTTCACCTTCTGGCGGCGGAACCAGTCCATCGTCGCGTTCGAGAGAATGCGCTGAAACAGCAGCGGCAGCTCCGCGGCCGGCCGATCGGCGTATTTCTGCGACAGACGGATCATCGTGTCCTGCACGATGTCGAGCGCCGCATCGTCGTCCCGGACGGCGTAGACGGCGCGCTTCCAGGCACGCTTCTCGACGCTCTTCAGAAAGTCGGAGAGTTCTTTTTCGGTCGCCAAGGAAGCGGGCCTGCGGCTGCAGCTCGGGCGGCGGGATTATCTCTCGCCCTCACGACGCGACGCCTCGCTGTCGAAACACGTTCTCCGCGATGCGATAATTACGGGTTGCACGACAGTTTTCGATGGCCGGGGCGCCCGAAGTGCGGTCCCCAAGGCGTCGCTCAGGCACCGCACCCGCCTCACGAGGGCGTGGCAAGGTGCACCGATGGTTTTTCGTCAGAGAAATTCGCAAAGGTGAAATTCATGGAATCGTCAGCGCCTTCGCTGAAGCGCGCCCCCGCCGCGGCGCCTGCTCCCACTCCCATCCCCGCCGAGCCGAACGGCTCCGAGATTCTGGTCCGCTGCCTACAGGCGGAAAACGTCCACTATCTCTGGGGCTACCCGGGTGGCGCGGTCCTCTATATCTACGATGCGCTCTACAAGCAGGACACGATCCAGCACGTCCTCGTCCGCCACGAGCAGGCCGCGATTCATGCCGCTGACGGCTACGCGCGGGCGACCGGCGAGGTCGGTGTTGCCCTCGTCACGTCCGGGCCCGGCGTGACGAACGCGGTCACCGGGATCGCGACGGCGTACATGGACTCGATCCCGATGGTCATCGTCACCGGGCAGGTGCCGACACCGGCAATCGGCCTCGACGCCTTCCAGGAGTGCGACACCGTCGGCATCACGCGGCCGGTCGTCAAGCACAACTTCCTCGTCAAGGACGTCCGCGACCTGGCGATGACGATCAAGAAGGCGTTTCACATCGCCCGAACCGGGCGCCCGGGCCCGGTCGTCGTTGACATTCCGAAGGACGTGTCGATGGCGCGTACGCCCTATCACTATCCGGCGAGCGTCGAGATGCGCTCGTACAACCCAGTCAAGAAAGGCCACGGCGGCCAGATTCGCAAGGCCGCGCAGCTCCTGCTCACGGCCAAGCGCCCCTATATCTACACCGGTGGCGGGGTCGTCCTCGGCAACGCATCGGCCGAGCTGCGCGCGCTCGTCGACCTGCTCGGCTTCCCGTGCACGAACACGCTGATGGGCCTCGGCGGTTATCCGGCGAGCGACCCGAAGTTTCTCGGCATGCTCGGCATGCACGGCACGTACGAAGCCAACATGACGATGCAGAACTGCGACGTGCTGCTCGCGGTCGGTGCCCGCTTCGACGACCGCGTGATCGGCAATCCCAAGCACTTCGCTTCGGTCGAGCGCAAGATCATCCACATCGACATCGACCCATCGTCGATCTCGAAGCGGGTCCGGGTCGACATCCCGATCGTCGGCGACGTCAAGGACGTCCTCCAGGAGCTGACCGGGCAGATCCGCGAGGCGGCATCGAAGCCCGACGTCAAGGCGCTCTCGCCATGGTGGGCGCAGATCAACGAGTGGAGGAAGCGCGACTGCCTGGCGTTCGCGAAGAGCGCCGACGTCATCAAGCCGCAGCAGGTCGTCGAGAC
>DASXIP010000022.1:0-5309 GCA_036497875.1 Caldimonas sp. | reverse complement strand
CCGGAGTACACCGTCATGGGCCGCGTCGCGCGGCGGATCTGGGCGGTGGCGATGCGCAACCGCTACGGCGCCAACGAGCGCAGCCAGAAGCTCAAGTACCACGTCCAGACGAGCGGCCGCTCGCTGCACGCGCAGGAAGTGCAGTTCAACGACATTCGCACGACGCTGCAGGCGCTGATCGCGATCTACGACAACTGCAACTCGCTGCACACGAACGCGTTCGACGAAGCGATCACGACGCCGACCGAAGACTCGGTGCGCCGGGCGATGGCGATCCAGCTGATCATCAACCGCGAGTGGGGGCTGGCGAAGAACGAGAACCCAAGCCAGGGCGCGTTCGTCATCGACGAGCTCACGGAGCTGGTCGAAGAGGCGGTGCTGGCGGAGTTCGAGCGGATCAGCGAACGCGGCGGCGTCCTCGGCGCGATGGAGACGGGCTACCAGCGCGGCAAGATCCAGGAGGAAAGCCTCCACTACGAGATGCTCAAGCACACCGGCGAATACCCGATCGTCGGCGTCAACACGTTCCGCAACCCGCACGGCGACCCGGTGCCGCAGCAGATCGCGCTGCAGCGCTCGACCGAGGAGGAAAAGGAGGGCCAACTGGCGCGGCTCGCCGACTTCCACGCCCGCCACGCGCACGAGGCGCCGCCGTTGCTGAAGCGGCTGCAGGAGACGGTCATCGCCAACGGCAACGTGTTCGACGTCCTGATCGACGCGGTGCGCGTCTGCTCGCTCGGGCAGATCACCGATGCGCTGTTCGAGGTCGGCGGCCAGTACCGGAGAAACATGTGAGGCGCCTCTCGCCGTGACCCACGGCCCGCTCGCCGGCCTGCGCGTCCTCGAGTTCGAAGCGATCGGCCCCGGGCCCTTCGCCGGGATGATGCTCGCCGACATGGGTGCCGACGTGCTGCTCGTTGACCGCCCTGCCGATGCCGACCTGGGCTTCGGCCGCGAGCGCCGCTTCGACGTCATGCTGCGGGGCCGACGCTCGATCGTCCTCGACCTGAAGAGCGCGTCGGGCGTGGCGGCGGCGCTTCGGCTGTGTGAGAAGGCCGACGCCCTGATCGAGGGCTTTCGTCCCGGCGTCATGGAGCGCCTCGGCCTCGGCCCCGACGCCGTTCACGCGCGCAACCCGCGCCTCGTCTACGGTCGAATGACCGGCTGGGGACAGAGCGGCCCACTCGCCGACCGCGCCGGCCACGACATCGACTACATCGCGCTCGCCGGCGTCCTGCACGCGATTGGCCGCAAGGGCGAAGCGCCGCTGCCGCCGCTCAATCTCGTCGGCGATTTCGGCGGCGGCGGCATGCTGCTCGCCTTCGGCATTGCCTGCGGCGTCATCGAGGCGCGCACGAGCGGCCGCGGCCAGGTCGTCGACGCGGCGATGATCGACGGCGCCGCGATCCTGGCGACGATGTTCTCGGGCCTGATCGCAGCCGGGCACTGGCGCGACGAGCGCGGCGTCAACGTGCTTGACTCCGGCGCGCCCTGGTACGACACCTACGAAACGTGCGATGGCCTGCACATGGCCGTCGGCGCGATCGAGGCCAGGTTCTACGCCGAGCTGCTCGAGCGGCTCGGCCTCGACGAATCGCTGCGGTCGACGCAGCACGAGCGCAGCACGTGGCCGGTGTTGCGGGCGACGCTGGCGGCGCGCTTTCGCGAGCGAACGCGCGCCGAGTGGATCACGGTGTTCGCGGGCTCCGACGCGTGCGCGGCGCCGGTGTTGACCTTCGCCGAGTCGCGCGCACACCCGCAGGTCGCCACGCGCGCCGGCGCGATCGACCTCGGCGGCATTGCCCAGCCCGCACCGGCACCGCGCTTTCAGCGAACGCCGGGAGTGGCGACGCGGCCGCCGCCCGAGCGCGGCAGCGGCGGCGCCGAGGCCTTGCGCGACTGGGGATTCGACGCGAGCGCGATCGAGGCGTTTGGCACGCTCGGCGAGCGCTAGCTGTTGATGGTCAATAGGTTGTTCCCGCCGAGTCTTGAGGCGGGAGGCTGTAGCCGAGTGCCGAGTGGGAACGACGGTTGTTGTAGTAGTCGAGGAAGGCCGTCAGCCAGGCGGTGCGTTCCGAGCTGGTGTGCCAGAGCTGCCCGTAGGCCCACTCGCGCAAGCAAGTCTGGATGAAGCGTTCGGCCTTGCCGTCGATGGCGACGTGGGCGAACTCCCAGCCGGCACCTTCGACCGAGTCGCGCCGATCGCCGTGATGCGGTGGCTCGGGCGGACGATGCGGCCCAGCTTCTTGGTGTCCATGTGCAGCATCTCGCCCGGCGCCGCGTGCTCGTATCGCACCCCTGGGCGAACCGGATCGAGCGCCCTCAGGCTCGACAGGCCCAGTCGGGCCAGCCAGCGAGCCACGGTCGAGACGCTTCGGCCCACGAGCTCGGCGATACGCCGCATGGGCATACGCAACCGGCGCAGCTGCTCGATCGCGTGCTGCAGCGCCTCATCCACGGTGGCGCGCGTGCGACTCGTGCGTGAGCTGCGATCGGCCAAGCAGCCCCTCTTGCTAGAAACGTCTGAGCCACTTCCTGGCCGTGCGCAGGCTGACGCCGGCGCACGGCCGCCGCCGCCAGCCCCATCAGTAGTCTCCCAGACTCTTCCGGGTGAACAACCTATTGAGACATCAAAGCTAGCGGGCGCCCGCCGCGCGTGCGGAGCTACCGACGCGCATGCGCGCTCCTGCGCCGATCACGCCGCGCTTGCCGGCGCGAGCGACCACGCCCCCGCCGACTCCGCGGCGCGACCTTCGTCGCGCAGCTTCAGCAAGTGCGCCGTCAGCGAACGCAGCGCCACCGGATGCATGCGCTCCGGGACGTCGGCGTAGACGGTGGCGACGAGGCGGTCGAGCGGCGCCGGGCCGAGCTCGCCGATGGCGACGACCACCTTGGCCTCGCGCCGGAGGCGGTGGGCGATGACAGCCTCGATCGCGGCGCGCGGATTGGCCATGAGAAAGCCGTGGCCCGGTGCCAGCCAGTCGAGCTCGAGCGGCAACAGCGCGCGCAGCGACGCGAGGTACGCGGCCATATCGCCGTCGGGCGGGTTGATGACGACCGTCGAGGCCTGCATCAGATGGTCGCCGGTGAAGAGCGTGCGCTCCTCCTCGAGCAGGTAGCAGAGATGGTTGCTGGCGTGGCCGGGCGTATGGACGACGGCGAGATGGGTCGACTTTCCGATCGCGATGCGCTCGCCGCCGCGCAGCGTGAGGTCGGCAGCGAAGGTCGCGTCCTGCCACTCGCGGTGCGTCGGCGCGAGGCCGAGCACGGTCGCGCCGGTTCGCGCCTTCAGCGCCAGCGCCGCAGGCGAATGGTCCTTGTGCGTGTGGGTGACGAAGATGCGATCGATCGGCCCCGGCGCGGCAGCGACGATTGCATCGACGTGGGCGTCGATCGCCGGCCCCGGATCGATCACCGCCCAGCGATCGACGTCGCTGCCGCCGACCAGGTAGGTGTTCGTTCCTGGGCCGGTCATGACGCTGCCGTTGTCGGCACTGACGCGGATGACGCGCTCGGAGAGGCGCACCGGACGGTCGGGGACGATGTCGTACGAGCCGGTGCCGTGGCCCGCAGGATCGATGCGGCCGAGCTCGGCCCACGCGTGCTCGTCCGGCATCACCGGGCGCAGCCCGTCGCGCCCGTTGCCGGCCCGCGGCATCACGAGCGCCACCTTGCGCGGCGCCATCGCCCAGGCGATCGCGTCGGCGACCGTCGCGAAGCGGCCGATCGTCTCGAGGGTCTTTTGCGTCGGCGTCAGCATGCGCATCGACGCGCTGCGCGCCAGCGCTTCCTGCGGCGAGATCCAGAGCTGCTCGACGAGCTCCGTGCCGTCGTGCGCCGCAGTCTGCGCCGGCGGCGCGGCGGCGATGAAGAAGCGGGTGTCGAATCGCTTCGGCCGGCCGAGCGGCGTCAGCCAATGGCTGAGGTAGACGAGGCGGTCGACGGCGAGACGAAGGTGCTCGGCAGTGCAGAAGTCGACGATGCTGCGCTCGCAGCGGTGCAGTGCCAGGCGCCACGGCGAGAGCCTTGCCGCGTCGCTGCCGTCGAGATCGACCAGCGCATCGCCGTCGCCGCGCGCGAACAGCAGCCCCGATTCCTCGAAGCACTCGCGGATCGCCGCCACCCAGTAGTCGAGGCCACCGCTCGCGACGCCGAGGCGGCGGCTCGCCTCGTCGTCGGTGAGGCCGTCGCAGGCGGCGTGGGCAAGCGCGTCAGCGCCCTCGACGATGCCGCCGGGAAACACCCAGGCGCCGCTGTTGTGGTCGCCGCGCTCGGCGCGCCGCGACAGCAGCACCTCGACCCCCTTCTGGCCATCGCGCAGGACGACGATCGTCGCCGCCGGACGAGGCGGCCGATCGGCACCGGCAGTGGCGGCAGGCGCGCTGAAGGCAGAGGCGTCGGCGGGCACGGAGGACATCGGCGTGAGCGAAAGCTGCGAGCTACAAGTTTGACACGCGGGGTCTGATGGCGTCGGAGCGTTCCGACACGGCCAGCCTCGCGTCCCCGACACGCGATCAGCGGCTCAGCCTATCGGCGCGGCACGGTCGCCGGCCGAACATAGCGCTCGTCATCTGCAAGACCGCGCCGCGGCGCCAACCAGGAGTCCAGAAATGCTTCACTATGCCGTTGTGTTCTTCGTGATCGCGTTGATCGCGGCGCTGTTCGGTTTCGGCGGCATCGCTGCCGGTGCCGCCGGCATCGCCAAGATCCTGTTCATCGTCTTCATCATCCTCGCGGTCGCCACCTTCCTTTTCGGCCGCAATCGCGGCGCCTAGCGGAGGCGCCACGGCAAGTGGGCCTTGTCCCGCGGCGACGCGGGCGAGGCCCTTTGCGTGTTTGTGGGTGGTCGGCAGGGTCCGCGCCGACGACGGGCTCAACGTGGCGGCGACGTTCCTTCGATCTGCGCCCGCAGTGCCACCGCTGCCGCCGGCGCGCGTTCCTTGGCGCCGCCGATGAAAAATAGGAAGACGTCGCGCGGCGCGGCCGCGGGCAGCGGCGGCGTCAGCCGGGCAACGTCGGAGGGCTCGGCGCCGGTGCTCCAGGTTCGCGCCCGCTCGGCCCAGGCGGCGATCGCCTCGGGCGGATATCCGGTCGTGCACGACGCTTCGCAGCGCATCAGCCGCGCGTAGACGAAGTCGGCGCTCGAGTCGGCGAACGAGGTGTAGTCGTCGCTGTCGGCGAAGACCGTCGCAACGCCGTGCCGCCGCACCAGCTCCACATACTCGGCGGAGCGAAAGCTGGGATGGCGCACCTCGATCGCGTGCCGGAGGCGAAGCGCCCCGAGCCGATCGGGCAGCAGCCGCAGGAAG
>DASXIP010000021.1:0-3121 GCA_036497875.1 Caldimonas sp. | reverse complement strand
TGCCCCATCGCCACCAGCGCGTCGCGCGACTGGCGCGCGCGGGCGATGGGGATGACCGGGTCGGCGCTGCCATGGGCGAGGAAGATGGGGGTGTCGCGATTGGCGTCGTGTCGCTCGGCGACGGTCCTGGCGGCGAGCGGCAGGTAGCCGGAAAGGCCGACCAGGCCGGCGAGACGCTCGTCATGGCGAAGACCGGTCATGAGCGTCATCGCAGAGCCCTGGCTGAAGCCGGCCAGCACGATGCGCGCCGCGGCGATGCCGCGCTCCTTCTCGCGCGCGATCAAGCCTTCGACCAGCGCCTGCGACTCGCGTAACCCGCGTTCATCCTCGCGCAACTCGCGCGCGTCGAGACCGAGGATGTCGTACCAGGCACGCATGACATAGCCGCCGTTGATCGTCACCGGCCGCGTCGGCGCGTGCGGGAAGACGTAGCGGATCGGGCCGACCGCGGCGAGATCGAGCTCGTGCGCGACCGGGACGAAGTCGTTGCCGTCGGCGCCGAGGCCGTGCAGGATGACGATCGCGGCGCGCGCCGGGGTCGGGGTGTCGTGTTCGATCGTTTCGAGGGCCATGCGGGTTCCGTCGGTTGCGTCGGCTGCAAGTCTCGCCCAAGGCGGCCGTTCGCGCGCCGCGCCGGGCTCAAAGCCGGAAGTCGTAGTCGATGACGAGCGGCGCGTGGTCGCTGAAGCGACGCTCGAGGTAGATGGTTTCGCGCAGCGCGAGTGAGGCGACCGCCGGCGTCGCCAGGTGGTAGTCGAGCCGCCAGCCGACGTTCTTCGCGCGCGCCTGGCCGCGGTTGCTCCACCAGGTGTATTGCTCCGGACGCGGGTTGAGGGTGCGAAAGACATCGACGAAGCCGAGCTCCTAGAACAGCCGCGTCATCCAGGCGCGCTCCTCCGGCAGGAAGCCGCTGTTCTTCCGGTTGCCCTTCCAGTTCTTGAGATCGATCTCCTTGTGCGCGATGTTGATGTCGCCGACGAGGATCACCTCGCGCTCGCTCGCGAGCGCGTGCAGGTACGGTCCCATGCGGTCGAGGAAGCGGAACTTGGCCGCCTGCCGATGCTCGCCCGAAGAGCCACTCGGGAAATAGCAGCTGACGATGCTCAAGCGCGGCAAGCCGCGGCGGCCGGCGCGGTCGTAGCGCGCCTCGACGTAGCGGCCCTCGGCGTCGAACTCGGGATCGCCGAAACCGCAGCGGATCGCGCTCGGGCGCTTGCGGCTGTAGAGGCCGACGCCGCTGTAGCCCTTCTTCTCGGCGAAGTGGAAGTGCCCCTTCATGCCGGCGACGCGGGCGAAGCGGCCGGCGACGACGTCGGCCTGGGCCTTGATCTCCTGCACGCCCATACAATCCGCGCCGACGCCTTCGGCCCATGCCTCGAAGCCCTTCGCGGCCGCCGAGCGGATGCCGTTCAGGTTCAGCGAGACCAGGCGGAACACGCAGGACCCAGGATGCCGCCGCCCACCTCCGACGACAGCGTCGCCCGCGAATTCGTGCAGTTCGCAGTCGAAGCCGGAGTGCTTCGCTTCGGCGAGTTCAAGACCAAGGCGGGGCGGCTTTCGCCGTACTTCTTCAACTCGGGCCTGTTCGACGATGGCGCCAAACTGCTGCGCCTCGGCGAATTCTATGCACGGCGCCTGCTCGCCTCGGGGATCGCGTTCGACATGCTGTTCGGGCCGGCCTACAAGGGGATCACGCTCGCGGCCGCGATCGCGATCGAGTTCGGCCGGCGCGGCCGCGCGGTTCCATTTGCTTTCAATCGGAAGGAAGCAAAAGATCACGGCGAGGGCGGCCTTGTCGTCGGTGCACCATTGCGAGGCAGCACGGTCATCGTCGATGATGTGATCACCGATGGCGCATCGAAGCGCGAATCGGTCGAGCTGCTTCGCCGTGAGGGAGCCGAGCCGGTCGCGGTCCTGATCGCGCTGGACCGGATGGAACGCGGGGGAGCCGGAGACAACCTGTCCGAGCGATCCGCCGTGGAAGAGTTCGAACGCGAATACGCCATCCCCGTCCTTCCGGTTGCGACCGTCGCCGATCTGCTCGCCTTTCTGGGCTCGAGCGCCGACCCGGGGCTCGCCGCGCATGCCGCGGCGGTCGAGAGCTACCGGCGGCGGTATGGCGTCTGAGCCCGCGCGTCGGCGGCGCCCGCGCCATGGCGCGTTCCTCGCCCTGGCGCTGGTCTGCGCGCTGGCCTGGGGTCAGGAGAAACCAGCGCGATCGAGTTTCACCTGCATCGTCAACGGCAAGAAGCTCGTCTCCGACCGGCTGATCCCCGAGTGCGCCAACAGCGAGCAGCGCGAGCTGAACTCCGACGGCTCGCTGAAGCGGACCGTCAAGCCGGTTCCGACCGACGACGAGCGCGCCGAGATCGAGCGTCGGGAGCGCGACGAGAAGGCGAAGGTGGTCGCCCTCAATGACGCGATTCGCCGTGACCGCAACCTCATGCAGCGCTTTCCCGACGAGGCGGCGCACCGGAAGGCGCGCGAAAAGGCGCTCGACGATGTCCGCCTCTCGGCGAAGAATTCCGGAACGCGCATCGCCATGCTCCTCGAGGAGAGGAAGAAGCTCGACGAGGAGAAGGAGTTCTACGAGAACGAGCGCGTCAAGAAGCCGTTGCCGACGATGCTCAAGCAGAAGATCGACGCCAACGAAGCGGCTCTCGAGGCGCAGCGCTCGGTGTCGCAGAACGCGCAGGCCGAGCTCGCGCGGATCAATTCGAACTACGACGCTGAGCTGCTGCGGCTGAAGAAGCTCTGGGGTGGCGCCCCGGCCGGCTCGCTCGGGCCGCTGCCCGACACGCGCGGCCCGGCGGCCGCGCCGGCGGCGTCGCTCGGCGCATCGAAGACGCCACCGTCGTCCTGACGGCCGACTTCAGCCGAGCTTTCTGCGCAGCAGCGCGCCGACCGCGCCCGGGTCGGCGTTGCCTTTGCTCGCCTTCATCGCCTGGCCGACGAGGGCGTTGAACGCCTTCTCCTTGCCGGCGCGGAACTCGGCGACCGACTTCGCGTTGCCGGCGATCACGGCGTCGACGATCCGTTCGAGCTCGGCCGGATCGCCCATCTGGCGCAACCCCTTGGCATCGATCAGCGCGTCGACGTCGCCACCACCGGCATCCCAGAG
>DASXIP010000020.1:0-10871 GCA_036497875.1 Caldimonas sp. | reverse complement strand
TAGCGCCGCACCATCTCGGCCACCGGCGACTCGCGCGCGCTCGACGTGTCGACGAAGAGACGCACGCCCTTGTCCTCGAAGAAGGCGATGCCGAAGCCGTCCTTGTGCTCGTGCGCGCGCGTCGCGAACCCGGTGAAGCTGAACATCACGTCGGTCGGCGTGTTGGCGTTCATGCCGAGGAGCTGGCACATGGCGGCGACGGAGGAAAGAGGGAGTCGGCCTCCAGTATGGACGTCGCCGCGCGGCTAGTCGTCGCGCAGAAGAAAGCGCCGCACCGCCGGATCGGTGCTGAGGCCGACGGCGCGCTCGCGCGCGGCGCGCGCCGTGCGCTCGTCGCCCGCGGCCGCGGCGAGGTGTGCGAGCGCGGCCCAATACGGCTGGTATCCGTCGACGTCTCCGGCAACGAGCGTCTCGAGGGCGGCGAGACCGGCGGCCGGGCCCTCTGCCGCGCCGACCGCGCAGGCGCGGCTGACGATCGCGCCGATCGTCGGCTGCACGGCGACGAGCGCGTCGTAGAGCTCGACGATCGCCGTTGCCGGAACGTCGGCGCCGAGACAGCGCTGGGTGTGCGCCGACTGGATCGCCGCCTCGAGCTGGAACGCCCCCGGCGCCGCCAGCGTCGCCGCCTTCTGCAACGCCGCCTCGGCGACGCCGAGCAGCTCGCGATCCCAGAGGGCAGTGTCTTGTGCCGCGAGCGGGACGTAGTCGCCCCGCGCGTCGCGCCGCGCCTGCACGCGCGATTGACAGAACGCGAGCAGGGCGACGAGCCCCCACGCCTCGGCCGCATCGGGGACGAGGCGAACGAGCATCGCGGCCAGCGTCAGCGCTTCCTCGGCGAGGCCGACCTTGGCCGGGTCGGTGCCGGCGACGTCGTCCCAGCCGGTGCCGTAGGCAGCGTAGATCGCTTCCAGCACATCGGCGAGGCGCGGCGCCCATTCGTCGGCGGCCGGCACCTCGAAGGCGATGCCGGCGCTGCGGATCTTGGCCTTGGCGCGGACCAGGCGCTGCGACAGCGTCGCCGGCGCGACCAGGAATGCCGACGCGATCCGCGCCGCGTCGAGGCCGAGGACCGTCTGCAGCATCAGCGCGGCTCGCGCCGATGGATCGACCGCGGGATGCGCACAGACGAACATCAGCTTCAGGCGGTCGTCGGGAAATTCCGGCTCGGGCAGCGCCGCGAGCTCGCCGCAGACGATCGCGAGCGTCGCCTCGGCGCCGGCTTCGACGAGGCCATGCCGCCAGCGGTCGTGCAGGCGGCGGCGCGCCGTCGTCAGCAGCCACGCCTCGGGGGCATCGGGGACACCGTCGACCGGCCAGTCGCGCAGCGCGGCGGCGAAAGCGTCGCCGAGCGCGTCCTCGGCGCCGGCGATGTCGTGCGAGCGAGCCGCGAGATAGGCGATGAGACGCCCGTACGAGTCGCGCGCGACCGCGGCGGCGGCCTCTGCGGCCGTCGGCGCGGCGGCGCGCGCCGCTTCGCTCAAGCGCTCGCCTGGCGCGGAATCGTCGGCCGCACCTCGACTCCGCCAGTCGCCGCGCACGGCGCCCGCGCCGCCCAGGCGAGCGCGCTGTCGAGATCGGGGACGTCGATGACGAAAAATCCGCCGAGCTGCTCCTTGCTCTCGGCGAACGGCCCGTCCTGGACGCGCCGCTTGCCGTCGCCGATGCGCAGCGTCGTTGCCGTCGCCGGCGCTTGCAGGCCGTCGCCGCTCTTGGCGATGCCGGCGGCGTAGACCACCTGCACGTAGGCCGTCCAGCCGGCGTAGTAGGCGGCCGACCGCGCCGGGTCGGTGCGCGTCGCGAAGTCGTCGGCCGATTGATAGAACATCAGCATGTAGTCCATGGTGGCTCCGGAAGTGACGAGCGCCGACGGTGGCGCTCATGATGATGACGAGCGAGCGGCGCCGATTTCGACAACGGCAGCGCAAGATTCGCCGCCTCAACGCCAATCGAACAGGCGGCGCAGGACGCCGCGTACGCTGCCCGCATCGGTCGGGATGTGCGTCTCCTCGAGCACCCCGGCCATCCGCTGCAGGCGGCGCGGGCTGCGCCGCGCGCTCCAGACGAGCAGGTCGACCAGCCAGGGATGCTCGTTGGCGCGGTTGGCTTGCTCGTAGACCTCGAAGCGCGGCTTCAGCGCCAGCACCCGCGCCGCGTAGTCGGCGCGCACGGCGACGTCGGCGTCGGCGCTGGCATCGGCAGCGGTGCGGGTGAGGATCGCCTCGGCGGCGTGGATGCCGGTCTCCATCGCCTTGCCGATGCCTTCGCCGGTGAACGCGTAGGTGCTGCCCGCCGCTTCGCCGGTGACGAGGACGCCGGGTGCTTCTAGACGCGCGCCTACGAGCGAGCAGCGCAGCGGCGCGCCCTTCAGCTCGTGGCCGGGCTCGGCCAACCAGCGACCGCCTTCGACGAGCTCGCGCGCCGGTCGGTACAGCGATTTGAACGCGGCAAAGGCCTGACGCAGGTTGGCGTTGTGCATCGCGTAGCGACCGTCGGGGCCCGGCGTGTGGCTGCCGGCGACGCCGACGCCGATGTTGAAGACATCGTTGCCGCACGGAAAGATCCAGCCGTAGCCGGGCACGAGCCGCTTGTGCCAGACGACCTCGAGGCTGGTGATGCGCGGCGTCATCGCCGCGTTCTCGACGTAGCCGCGCAAGGCGATGCAGCTTGGCGTGCGGCGCTCGCAGAGGCCCACGGCGAGCGTCGCCTGCGGCTGCGCGCCGCTGGCGAGCACGAGCCAGGGCGCGCGAACGTCGCGGCTGCGCTCGCCTGTCTGCAGACGCGCGCCGACGACGCGGCCCGCGCCGTCGCCGCCATCGCGCAGTGGCGAAACGAAGCGAACCGGAGCGAACATGCGCGCGCCGGCAGCGACCGCGGCGCGGCAGAGGATCTCGTCGAGGCGCTTCCTCGGCAGCACAGAGAGCCGACCCGGCACGTCGATGCGGCCGCCGCGCGGCGCGACGCAGCCGAGCGATGTCGCCTGGCGCGCTTCGGCCATGACGGCGTCGAGCACGCCGAGCCGGGCGAGCGCGCGGTGCGCGTCGGGGATGAGGCCGTCGCCGCAGACCTTGTCGCGCGGGAACGCGTGCGCGTCGACCAGCACGACGTCGCGACCACTGCGGGCCAGGACCTGCGCAGTCGCGCTGCCCGCGGGGCCGGCGCCGACGACGATCGCGTCGCAACGCTCGGGCAGGAGATCGAGGTCGAGGTTCATGCCGCGGGTCGCGTCGGTTGCGCCGACCGAGCTCGTCGCCGCGGCGCCATCCGCCAGGCGGCGACGATCGCGCACGCGCTGATGACGCCGACCAGGGCGAAGGTCTCATGGTAGGCGGTGATCGGCGTGGCGATGTGCGCGCGCAACCGCCAGGCGAGGACGTTGCCGACCAGGCCGATGCCGACCGCGCCGCCGAGCTGGCGCAGGAAGTTGATTGTGCTCGAGCCGTGCGAGATCAGCGCCTGCGGAACGCCGACCATCGAGCCGAGATTGAGCGACGGCATGATCATGCCGAGGCCGAGCCGGCCGATCACCGTCCACGTGGCGATGAGCGCGAGCGAGGTCACCAGGCCGACGCCGAGCATCAGGAAGAACGACAACGCGAGCAGGGCCAAGCCGGCGCTGACCATGCGGTGGACTGCGATCCTGTCGGCGAGCCGGCCGGCGATTGGGATCGTCAAGGCGAGGGCAATGCCCGCCGGCAGCAGCACCGCGCCGGCCTGCGAAGGCGGCAGATGCAGGGCCTCCTGCATGAAGACCGGGACGAGGTAGGTCGATCCGAAGAGGGCCATGCCGTAGATGAACGCCACGGTGCCGCCCATCGCGAAGACGCGGTGGCCAAACAGGCCGAGTGCCATCAGTGGTCGGGCGCCGCGACGCTGGTGGTAGACGAAGCCGATCGTGGCGACGATGCTGCAGGCGAGGAGGGCGAGTGCGAAATCGAGCGTCTCGCCGTGCAGGTGGACCATACCGTTGAGAAGGGCGAGAACGGCGATCGCTATCAGGCCGAGGCCGACGACGTCGAGGCGGACACCGGCGCGGCTGATCGGCGCCCCGCCGGGAGCGCCGATCGGCAGGTAGCGCTGCGCCATCGCAATCGCGACGATGCAGAACGGCGTGACGACGAAGAAGATCGAACGCCAGCCGAACCACTCGACGAGGATGCCGCCGACGCTCGGCCCGACCGCTGGCGCGAGGACGACGCCGAAGCCGAAGATGCCCATCGCCTTGCCGCGCTCGCCGGCGCCGAACGCGTGGAGGACGACGATCGCCGGGATCGGCTGCAGGATGCCGGCGGCGAGCCCTTCGGCGACGCGCATCGCAAGCACGAGATCGAACCAGCGGCTGAGGCCGCCGACGACGCCGCCCGCCATCAGGAGCATGACCGCGCCGGTGTAGGTGTGGCGATAGCCGTAGCGTGAAAGCAGCCACGGCGTCGTCAGCATCGAGAGCGTCATCGCGCCCATGAAGCCGGCCGAGAGCCACTGCGCGCGGTCCTGGCCGAGACCGAAGACTCTGGCCATGTCGGGGACGGCGACGTTGATGATCGTCGACGCCATGATCGACGCGACCGTGCCGATCATCACTGTCACCAGCACGCGCCAGCGGTAGCTCGGACCGTAGCGCTCGGCGAGCGCGGCGCGGGAGTGAATCGGGTCGGACGAAGGCACGGGGCGGCAGCGGGATCCGGGGGCGGCCCGGGCGATTGTCGCCGCCGCGCCGCGATCCTGCGCCGGCTACCAGATCAGGGCACGCTGCTCCGGCGGCAAGTACATCTTGTCGCCCGGCTTGACGCCGAAGGTCGAATAGAACGCAGGGTGGTTGCGGACGGACCCGATGACGCGGAACTCGTCGGGCGAGTGCGGGTCGGACTTGATCCAAGTCAGCAGCAACGACTCGCGCGTCTTGGCGCGATACGCCTGCGCGAAGCCGTAGAAGAAGCGCTCGTCGCCGGTCATGCCGTCGATCACCGGCGCGGGTTTGCCGCCGAGCGATCGCCGGTAGGCCTTGTAGGCGATCTCGAGCCCGGAGTTGTCGGCGATGTTCTCGCCGAGCGTGAGCTCGCCGTTGATCGTGTAGCCGGGCAGCGGCGACAGCGCCGAGTACTGCTGCACGAGCATCTTCGTCTTCGCATCGAAGCGCTCGCGATCGTCGTCGGTCCACCAGATGCGCAGGTTGCCGGTACCGTCGTACTGGCTGCCCTCGTCGTCGAAGCCATGGCTGATCTCGTGGCCGATGATCGCTCCGATCGCGCCGTAGTTGACGGCATCGTCGGCAGCCGGGTCGAACATCGGCGGCTGCAGGATCGCGGCTGGGAAGACGATCTCGTTGAGCGGCGCGTTGTAGTAGGCGTTGACGGTCTGCGGCGTCATGAACCACTCATCGCGATCGACGGGCTTGCCGAGCTTGGCGACGTCGCGCGCCCAATCGAACGCATTCGCCCGCTCGACGTTGCCGACCAGGTCGCCCGGCCGGACCTCGAGCGCGCTGTAGTCGATCCAGCGCTTCGGGTAGCCGATCTTCGGCGCGAACGTCGCGAGCTTGGCCTGCGCCTCACGCTTGGTCGCCGGCCCCATCCAGTCGATGGTGTCGATGCTCTCGCGATAGGCGTCGAGCAGGTTGGCGACGAGCTGCTCCATCCGCGCCTTCGATTGCGGCGGAAAGTAGGCCGCGACGTAGCGCTTGCCGAGCGATTCGCCCGCCGCACGCTCGACAAGCAGAACGCCGCGCTTCCAGCGAGGCTGGTTCTGGGTCGCCCCCGCCAGGGCGGTGCCGGCGAAGGCGAAGCGCGCGTCGACGAACTCCTTGCCGAGATAGGGCGCATAGGCGTGCAGCAGGCGCGTGCGAAGGTACGTCTTCCAGACCGGCAGCGGCGTCGCGACGAGCTGCGCCGGGAGTGCGCCGAGATAGCTGGGCTGGCTGACGACGACGTCGCCGGTCTTGCCGGCGAGCCCGATCGCATCGAGCCAGCCGGCCCAGTCGAACCCGGGCGCCATCGTCGCGAGCGCCGACGTCTCGACCTTGTGGTAGGTCTTCACGGGGTCGCGGCTGTCGACGCGCGTCCACTGGTCGCGCGCGAGCGCAGTCTCGAGCGCGATCACCGTGGCGGCCGACGCGGCAGCGTCGTTGCCGGCGTTGGCCAGCTGCAGGAGTTTCGTCAAATAGGCGGCGTAGCTGCTGCGCGCGGCGGCGAACTTGGCGTCGTTGGTGACGAGGTAGTAGTCGCGATCGGGCAGGCCGAGGCCGCCCTGGGCGAGGATCGGCACGTAGCGCGTCGCGTCGCGCGCGTCCTGCTCGATGCTGGCGTGAAACGGCATGCCGACGCCGAGCCGCTCGAGACGCGCCATGGCGCGACCGAGCTCGGCCGGCGACGCGATCGCGTCGATCGCCGCGAGCTCGGCGGCGAGCGGCGCCAGGCCCGCCCTCTCGACCGCGGCTTCGTCCATGAAGCTCGCGTAGAGGTCGAAGATGCGGCGCGCGTCGGCGTCGTCGCGCTGCGTCGCTGCGGCCTCGAGCAGGCCGTGCAGCTGCTTCTGCACGGTGTCCTCGATCGTTTCCCAAGAGCCGATGTACGACTTGTCGGCCGGCATCTCGGTCGTCCGCACCCACTTGCCGTTGACGTGCGCGTACAGGTCGTCCTGCGGTCGGACCGCCAGATCGCCGCCGGCAAGGTCGATTCCCGAGTGCGGCGACCGCATCGCCGCGCAGCCGGAAAGAAAAGCCGCGGCGCACGCGAGCGCGAGAAGCAGTCGTTTCATCGGAATCCTTTGATCGGTTCGCGGCCGGGCCGGGCTGCCGGCGGCGCCGGGGCGTGACTCTACGTCGGCACGGGCGCTGCGCGGCGCGGTTTGCGATGCCCTGCGGAAAGCGCGGCACGAGCCGCGCGCGGATCAGAGTTCCTCGTAGAGCGGCAGCGTCAGAAACTCGGCGAAGTCTTCCTGAGTGCTCATCCGGACGAAGATCTCCGCTGCACGGTCGAACTTGCCGGCGAAGCCGCCCGCCTTGATCCTGGCAAGCTCCTCGGGAACGAGGCTGCGAACGAGATCGGCGGTGACCTTGCGGCCGTCGTCCAGCACGCCTTTCGGCGAGCGGATCCACTGCCAGACCTGCGAGCGGCTGATCTCGGCGGTCGCCGCGTCTTCCATCAGGTTATGGATCGGCACGCAGCCGTTGCCGGCCAGCCAGGCGCCGAGGTAGTGGATGCCGACGTTGATGTTCATCCGCAGGCCCTCCTCGGTGATCGGCTTCTCGGGCCGGAAGTCGAGCAGATCGGCCGCCTTGACGTCGACCTCGGGCTTCTGCTTGGCGAACTGGTTGGGGCGGTCGCCGAGAACGGCGACGAACTCCTTCATCGCCGGCTCGACCAGCCCGGGATGGGCGACCCAGCCGCCGTCGTAGCCGTCCTCAGCGTCGCGCCGCTTGTCGGAGATGATTCCGGCCATCGCCAGGTCGTTTTTCACCGGATCGTTCTTGATCGGGATCAGTGCGCTCATGCCGCCGATCGCCGGCGCGCCGCGGCGGTGGCAGATCTTCAGCAGCAGCAGTGCGTAGGCGCGCATGAACGGCGCCGTCATCGTCACTTTGGCCCGGTCGGCGAGGCAGAAGCTCTGGTCGCGCTTGAACTTCTTGATGCAGCTGAAGATGTAGTCCCAGCGCCCGGCGTTGAGTCCCGCCGAGTGGTCGCGCAGCTCCCACAGGATCTCGTCCATCTCGAAGGCAGCGAGGATCGTCTCGATCAGCACCGTCGCCTTGATCGTCCCTTGCGGGATGCCGAGGTGGTTCTGCGTCGTCACGAAGATGTCGTTCCAGAGGCGCGCCTCGAGATGGCTCTCGACCTTCGGCAGATAGAAGTACGGCCCGGCGCCGCGCGCGAGCAGCTCCTTCGCGTTGTGGCACATGAAGAGCGCGAAATCGAAGATACCGCCATGGACTCTGCTGCCATCGACGGTGACGTGTTTCTCGTCGAGGTGCCAGCCGCGCGGCCGCACCTGCAGCGTCGCGACCTTGTCGTTGAGCTTGTAGGCCTTCTTGCCCGCGGCCGTCTCCTGCTCGAAGGAGAGCGTGCGTCGGATCGCCTGCATGATGTTGATCTGGCCCTGGATCTGATTCGTCCAGAGCGGCGAGTTCGAGTCCTCGAAGTCGGTCATGTACGAGTCGGCGCCCGAGTTGAACGCATTGATGACCATCTTGGCGTCGACCGGCCCGGTGATCTCGACGCGCCGGCACTGCAGCGCTGCCGGCACGGGCGCGATCTTCCAGTCGCGGGCGCGGATGTCGGCGGTCTCGGCGAGGAAGTCCGGGCGCTCGCCGGTATCGAGCCGCTGCGCGCGCGCGCTCCGAAGCGCCAGCAGCTGCTGGCGGCGCGGATCGAAGGCGCGATGGAGGAGCGCGACGAGCTCGAGCGCCGGGCGCGTCAGGATGGTCTCGAAGCCCGGCAGGACGGGAGCGTTGATCTGCACTCCGGCAGGAAGGTCGAGCGTCGTGGTCATGGCGAGGATCTCTCGGAAGCGGAAGCGAAGAAATTGAGCACGTCGGTGAGCTGCGTGCCGGTGCGCGTCGGCCGCGCGCCGAGCTCGTCGAGCGGCAAACCGAAGCGGTTGATCCAGAGCGTCGTGTAACCGAACCAGGTCGCGCCGATCGCGTCCCAGCAGTTGCTCGAGACGAACAGCACGTCGGCGGGATCGAGGCCGAGCGCGCGCGTACCGAGGGCGTAGGTCGCCGGGTCGGTCTTGAAGCGGCCGGTGCCCTCGACGCTCAGAACCGGATCGACGAGGCCCGTGAGGTCGGCGTTGCGAACAACGGCGTCGAGCATGTCGGGGTCGCCGTTGCTGAGGATGCCGGCGCGAACGCCGCGCCGCTGCAGCTCGACCAGGACGGCGCGGTTCTCGGCAAAGAGCGCGAGACGCTCGTAGCCGCCCATCAGCTCGCGCTCGGCGCTGTCGTCGAGCGGCAGGCCGAAGCGGCGCGCGGCGTAGCGCAGCCCGGCACGGGTGCAGTCGCGAAAGCTTCGCGGCTGGCCGCTCATCGACGTCAACCGCGTGTACTCGATCTGCTTGTCGCGCCAGAGGACGGCGAGACGCTCGCCGTGGCCGGGAAACATCCGCTCGGCGGCGGCGCCGATGCTGTAGACGTCGAACAGCGTGCCGTACGCGTCGAAGAGCACGGCGCGCGGCGCCCGGACCAGCGTGGGTTCCATGGCGCTAATTTATGCCAAGCGCCGGGCAGCGCTCGCCCGATCACCTCAGGCCGGGTGCCGGCGTCGCCGCCGGCCCCGGCGCACGATCTACTTGGCGGCTTGGGCGTCGGCGACGCACTTCTTGGTGAAGCTCGTCTTGGCGGCGCCGGCGAGCTTCTTCTCGGCTGCCTTGGCGTCGCAGGCGGCGGTGGCATCGCCCTCGCACTTCTTCATGAAGCTCGCCTTGGCCGCACCCGCGAGCTTCTTGTCCGCCGCCGTCGCAGCGCAGCTGCCGCCGGCGGCCATCGGCGCGGCGGCCGGCGCGGCCATCGGCGCGCTGGCACCCATGGCGGGCGCCTCCTTGGGCGAGGCGGCGAACGCCGAGGCCGAGAGCGCCAGTAGCAGCGCCGCAGACAGCGTGATCAGTTGCTTCATGAAACGTCTCCGGAGTTGATGTTCGAAGCCACGCAGCCCGCGCGGCAGCCGGCCGAATTGGACCACACGTCGCAACGGCGCGACAAGGTCGCGCAGGCGCAGACCACCGGCAAAGGCCGTGCCGCGCGCCGGGCGCCGGGCGCGCTGCTAGAAGATGCGACGCGGGTGCGCGAGCGCTTCGTGCGCCACATGCAGCCGGCGCACGAGCACCTTGATGAAGGAGTCGTGGAACAGATGGCGCGTGTTCGGGCTGAGCTGCAGCAGCGTGTCGGGCGTGAACGAGATCGTCGTCGCCGGCTCGGTGACGATGACGTCGGTGCTGTGCTTCTTCAGCTCCGGGCTCGGCGCGAGGTATGCCATCTCGCCGACAGACGTCCCGGCGCCGAGCTGCGCGACCTTCTTGCCATCGCGAAACACCTCGACCTCGCCCTGGGCGATGATGTGGAAGCTGTTGCCTTCCTCGCCCTTCCTGTAGAGCGCGTGGCCGAAGTGGAAGCGCTGCCATTTCGCGCGGTGCACGACTTCCCACAGCTCGACGTCGCCGAAGTTGGCGAAGAACTCGAGCGTGCGCAGCAGCGTAAAGCGCTCCGAATCGAGGACGCCCTGGAACTGGCCGCGCGGCACTTGCTGCGTCGTGACCAGCGCCGAGATCGCCTGCGCGAACTCGTCCCAGTCGTTGTAGCGCTCGCCCGGCTGCTTGGCGAGCGCCTTCTGGATGACGTCGTCGAGGCCTTGCGTGACGCCGGCGCGCACGCCGACGAGCGCTGCCGGCCTGACGTTGTAGATCTGATGCATCATCGCCGACTGCGTCTGCGCATCGAACAGTGGCCGGCCGGCGATCAGGTGGTACAGCACTGCGCCGAGCGAGTAGATGTCGGCCCGGCAATCGATGGTGCCGCCGTCGAGCTGCTCGGGCGACATGTAGGCGAGCGAGCCGACGCGATGGATCTGCGTGACGTCGGACCCGAGGTTGAGGACGCTGCCGAAGTCGGTGATCTTGACGTCGGTGATGATCCCGTTGGTGAGGACGGCGAGCAGGTTGGCAGGCTTGACATCGCGATGGATCAGGCCCTGGCGGTAGACGTAGCCGAGCGCCATCGCGCACTTGAAGCCGATCTCGACGATCAGCTCGAGCGAGAGCAGCTGGTCAGCGCGGCAATAGGGCCTGAGCGTGGCGCCGGCCACGTACTCCATCACCAGATACGGCGCCACCGGATCGGGCACGGCGTCGAAGATCTGGACGACGTTGGGGTGCTGCAGCCGGCCGAC
>DASXIP010000019.1:0-4410 GCA_036497875.1 Caldimonas sp. | reverse complement strand
GTCGCGCGGAATGTCGACCGCGCCGGTGAATCCCGGCCCGCTGAAGAGCTGCCAGTTGAGGCCGGTGTTGAGCACCGGCGTGTACTGCATCGCATCAGGAAGGCCCGACTTGTGCTGGCGCAGGTAAACCCACTCCGAGTTCGCGCCGTCGTCGATGACGCGAAACTGCAGGCCGAAAAAGCCTCGCTTCGCCGCGGTCGTGACGTCGACGTCGATGACGCCGTCGCGCATCTCGAAATCCTTGACGAGCCCGGCGGCGCCGTCGAGCATCAGGCAGTCGCGACCGTGGACGTTCGTTCGCTTGGCGTTGCCTTCGAGATCCCAGCGCGGCGAGTCGAACCCGACCGCGAGCACGCTCGGCGCCTGCGGGTACGCCGCCGCCGCTGCCGCGAGGCAGCCGGCGGCGAGCGCGGCGCCGCTGAGGCCGCGCAGCGCGCTCACTTCACGACGTCGGCCCCGGCCTTGCACGCCGCCGCGTCCTGGTCGCCCGTGCCGCCGCTGCAGCCAACCGCGCCGATGACCTTGCCGCCCTCGATCAGCGGGTAACCGCCGGGCGACGCGACGATCGTCGGATCGAGCGTCGCCACATACGGGTGGCCGGTCTCGAAGGCGTTGTAGAAGGTGCGCGTTTCGCGCCGGAAGCGCGCCGCGGTGCGCGCCTTGCCTTGCGAGACAGTGGTCGAGCCGAGCTGCACTCCGTCCATCCGCGCAAAGTGAACGAGCTCGCCGTGCGTGTCGACGACCGTGATGGCGAACTTCCAGCGGTGCTTGACCGCCTCGGCCTCGACCGCGGCGATGACCTTCCTCGCCGTTTCGAGGCTGACCGGCGACCCGTAGGGACTATCGAACGGAATGCCATCGGCGGTGCCACCCGCCGACGGCGGCGCCTGCGTCTGCGTCTGCGCGTGCGCTGCCGCGGCGAGCAGCGCCGCGCCGGCAACGATCAACGATCTCAACGCTTGTCCATGCATTCGAATTTCTCCTGGAATGGTGAAATCGCCGGTCGCGCCGGTCTGCGCGAATGTATCCCGCCTTACGCCGGCGGCAGCCGGTAGTACGCCTCGACCTTGCCTTTCAACGTGATCAGCAGCGGGCGGCCGTGCCGATCGACCGTCTTGCCGGCAGGCACCTTGATCCAGCCTTCGCTGACGCAGTACTCCTCGACGTCGTGGCGCTCCTTGCCGTTGAGGCGGATGCCGACGCCGCGCTCGAACACGGCGGCGACGTAGTGCGGGCTGCGCGGATCGACCGAGAGCCGGTCCGGCAGCGGCGGTGAGGCTTCACGGGCGTCGTCCATCGTCCGATTGTCGGCCCACGCTCGCCGGGCTCGGTGCGGCGATGCTGCCGTAGGATCGGAACGACCACCGCAGGAGATCGACCTTGAGAACCTCGCTCGCCGTGCTGTGCGCGACCGCCCTCGCCCTCACTGCCGCCGGATGCGCCGGCCCGCCGATGACGACGGCCGCGGCCCCGGCGACCCCCGCTGCGCCGCCGAAGACCGCGCTCTGGGTCGGCAACAGTTTCTTCTCCTACAACAACAGCATGCACGGCCACGTCGAGCGGCTGCTCAGCGCGGCCAATCCCGGCGTCCGGGGCTACCGCGCGACATCCGCGACGATCAGCGGCTCGGGCATCAACTGGCAGGATATGGAGGCGCACTTCAGGCCGGGCGGCGTCGCCTCGTACTCGTTCGACAAGGACAACAACGTCGTCTTCAACACCTTCGACAAGCCGTTCGACGTCGTGATCATGATGGACTGCAGCCAGTGCCCGATCCATCCGCAGCTGTCGCGCATCTTCTACGAGTACACCGCCAAGAACAGCGCGATCGTCCGCAGCCACGACGCCGAGCCGGTGTTCTTCATGTCGTGGGCGTACGCCGACCGACCGGAGATGACCGAGCAGCTCGCCGCCGCGTACCTCAAGGCGGGAGCGACGAACCACGCCAAGGTCGTGCCGGCCGGCATCGCGTTCGCGCGCTTGCGCACGGCGCGGCCCGACATCGAGCTCTACGTCGCCGACAAGCGTCACCCGACGCTCGCCGGAACCTACCTCGCGGCGTGCACCGTGCTCGCGACGGTGTATGGCCAGTCGCCGGTGGGCAACCACTACACCGCGGGACTGCCGGCCGACATCGCCGCGCAGCTGCTGGCGACCGCGTGGGAGACTGTGCGATCGTTCAAGCAGCCGATTTGATCGGCCCGCGAGCGATGGACCGCGTCGATGCCGTCGTCGTCGGCGCCGGAGCGATCGGGCTCGCGTGCGCGCGCGAGCTCGCGCTGCGCGGGCTCGAGACGATCGTCGTCGAGGCGACCGACGGCATCGGCAACGGCACCAGCTCACGCAATAGCGAGGTCATCCACGCGGGTATCTACGACGCGCCGGGGTCGCTGAAGGCGACGCTCTGCGTCGCCGGCCGGCGGCTGCTCTATCCGTATTGCGAGTCGCGCGGCGTCGGCCATCGGCGCTGCGGCAAGCTGATCGTCGCGGCGACGCCAGCGCAGGTCGAGACGCTCCGCACGATCGAGCAGCGCGCGGTCGCCAACGGCGTCGAAGGCCTGCAATGGCTGAGCGGCGCGCGGGCGCGCAAGCTCGAGCCTCAGGTGCACGCCAGGGCGGCCCTGCTCTCGACCATGACCGGCATCATCGACAGCCACGCGCTGATGCTCGCGTACCTCGGCGATCTTGAGCACGCCAGCGGCGCGCTCGTCCTGCGCTCGCCGGTCGAAGGCGCGAGCGTCGCGCGCGACGGCTTCGTGCTGCGCGTCGGCGGCGCCGAGCCGGTCGAGCTCGCGACGCGCGTCCTCGTCAACGCCGCCGGGCTCTTCGCGCAGGTGCTCGCGCGGCGCATCGACGGGCTCTCTCCGGCGGACATCCCGCGGCCCCACTTCGCGAAAGGCAACTACTACGCGCTCGCCGGGCGCTCGCAGTTCAGCCATCTCGTCTATCCGGTGCCCGAGCCGGGCGGTCTCGGCGTGCACCTCACGCTCGACCTCGCCGGCCAGGCGCGCTTCGGCCCCGACGTCGAGTGGCTCGCGGCCGACACCGCGCCCGAAGCGATCGATTACGCCGTCGACCCTGCGCGCAGCGCGCTCTTCTACGCCGCGATCCGCCGCTGGTGGCCGGAGCTGCGCGACGACGCGCTCGCGCCCGACTACAGCGGCGTGCGGCCGAAGCTGCAAGGCCCCGGCGAGCCGGTGCGCGACTTCCTGCTGCAAGGACCCGAGGTGCATGGCGTCGCCGGGTTGATGAATCTCTACGGCATCGAATCGCCGGGGCTGACCGCGAGCCTCGCGATCGCCGCGCTCGCAGCAAGCCGGCTCGGCCTCTGAGGACCCGCCGCGTCGCCGCATCCCCCTGTTTGCAGGGTGCCGCATCTGGACGCGATCGATCGCGGTGGCTATCCTGAATTCGCGCAGTCGCCTCCGGCGGCGCGGGGAGGCGGCGATGAAGATTCTTCGGCAGCTCGGCCCCTGGTTCGGTGTGCTCGTCGGCGCCATCGCTTCGCCCGGCGTCGCGCACGCGGGATTCACCAGCTTCACGACCAAGGCATCGTTCGATGCCGCGATCGCCGGCCTCGGCGCCGTGCAGACGGTCAACTTCGATTCGCTCGCTTCCGGGACGACCTTCGCGAGCGGCACCGGCACCGGCGGGCTCACGTTCACGTACGCGATCGCGGGCCCATCGACGCTCGAGGTCTCGAGCACCTTCGGCACGACCTCGGGCGCCGACTATCTCGGCCTCGACAACCCCGACACTGCGTTCTACCTCGGCGACAGCTTCACGATCAACTTCAACCGCACCGTGCAGGCCGTCGGCCTGTACGTGATCGCCGGCAGCGATGCGCAGGCCGGAGACATGGAACTCTCGGCCGGCGGCGGATCGACGTTCAACAGCGCCTCGTTCGACGCCCTGGTGAGCGACGGGCAGGCGTTCTATCTCGGGCTGGTGCAGAGCGATCCGTTGCTCGGGTTCACGACCGCGACCGTGCAGATGGTCTTCACGCCGGACGCGTTCCTCGCGGTCACCGTCGACGACATCACGAGTGCTGTCGCGGGCATACCGCCCGTGCTGGAGCCAGAGACCTGGGCGCTCCTGGCCGCCGGGCTCGGCGCGTTGGCGTTGCGGCGCAAGCGCGGCCGCTGATCGGTCCCGCCGGCGCTGCCGCCGCACAGCGCCGGCCGTCGGTCCCTCGACCTGCAGCCGCGGCACTGCCCTTCCTCAGGAGTTGCCATGCACCGTTTTCCGACCCGTCTCGTTGGCAGCGCTGCGGCCGCGCTCGCGCTCTCCGGATGGCACCCCGCGGCGTCGGCCCAGGCCACCGAGCCGTTCATCGGCCAGATCATGTGCGCCGGCTTCAACTTCGCACCGCAGGGCTGGGCCGAGCTGAATGGCCAGATCATGTCGATT
>DASXIP010000018.1:0-3376 GCA_036497875.1 Caldimonas sp. | reverse complement strand
GTCGGCAAGGTAGCTCATGACGTGCTTCCTGCCGCTCGCCGTCTCGACCCACTCGCTGCCCGGGCTGACGCTGTCGGCGAGCGTCGCGTCGAGGTCGAGGGCGCTGCGCATCTGGTCGAAGTACGCGACCTCGATGCGGGTGCCGCGCCGCACCGTGCCCGACGTCGGCTCCAGCTCGCCGAGAATGAGTTTCAGCAGCGTTGTCTTGCCGGCGCCGTTCGGCCCGATCAGGCCGACCTTGTCGCCGCGCAGCAGCATCGCCGAGAAGTCCTTGACGACGGTCCGCGCTTCGCTCGCGGCTGCGCCCGGCGGCGCCGGATAGACGAGCGAGACGTTCCTCAGCTCGGCGACGATCTTGCCGCTCGGCACTCCGGCGTCGGCCTCGAGCCTGACGCGGCCGAGCGAATCGCGCCGCGCCGCACGCTGCGTCCGCAGCGCTTGCAGCCGCTGGACGCGGCCGACGCTGCGTGTCCGCCGCGCCTCGACGCCCTTTCTCACCCAGACCTCCTCCTGCGCCAGGAGCTTGTCGGCACGGGCGTTGGCGAGCGCTTCGGCGGCGAGCTGCTCGTCCTTCCTCGCTTCGAAAGCGGCGAACGCGCCGGGATAGCTGCGAATGACACCGCGGTCGAGCTCGACGATCCGCGTCGCCACGGCGTCGAGGAACGCGCGGTCGTGCGTCACGATCATGACGCTGCCGGCGAAGGCCACCAGCAACTCCTCCAGCCAGACGATCGAATCGAGGTCGAGGTGGTTGGTGGGCTCGTCGAGCAGCAAGACATCGGGGACCGCGACGAGTGCGCGCGCGAGGGCGACGCGCTTCTTCGTCCCGCCTGAAAGCTCGGCAATCGTTCGTGCGCCGTCGAGGTGCAGCCGCGCCAGCGTCGTCTCGACGCGCTGCTCCCAGTTCCAGGCGTCGAGCGCTTCGATCCGCGTCTGCAGGGCGTCGAGCTCGGCGGACTTCGCGGCGGGATCGAGGTCGGTGTGGCCGGCGAGCGCCTCGTATGCGTCCCGGACGACGCGCGCCTCGGCGACGCCCTCGCCGACGGCGTCGAACACCGTCCCCGCGTTGTCAAACTCGGGCTCCTGGGCGACGTAGCGGATGCGCAGGCCCTGCGTCCGCTGCAGCAGGCCGTCGTCGAGCTTCTCGAGCCCGGCGATGACCTTCAGCAGCGACGACTTGCCGGTGCCGTTGCGGCCGATCAGGCCGATCCGCTCGCCCGCTTCGAGCGCGAGCGACGCGCCGTCGAGGAGTGCGACGTGGCCGAAGGCAAGATGCGCGTCGGAAAGCGAGAGAACCGCCATGGCGTGCAAGCCCGCGGTCGCCGCCGCTATGCCCTGCGCGGGCTGGCGATGGCGCGCTCGAGGGTGTCGACGAACATGCTCGCGACGTCGAACCCGGTCTGCTGCGTGATCTCCTGAAAGCCGGTCGGGCTCGTCACATTGATCTCGGTCAGGCTGTCGCCGATGATGTCGAGGCCGACGACGAGCAGGCCGCGCGCGGCGAGCACCGGGCCGATCGCCTCGGCGATCTCGCGGTCGCGCGCCGACAGGGGCTGGGCGACGCCCTTGCCGCCGACCGCGAGGTTGCCGCGGATCTCGCTGCCCTGCGGGATCCGCGCCAGGGCATGCGGCACCGCCACGCCGTCGATGACGAGGACGCGCTTGTCGCCGGCTGTGATCTCGGTCAGGTAACGCTGCGCCATCACCGTCGTCGTGCCATTGCGGTTCAGCGTCTCGGTGATGCTGCCGAGGTTGAGGCCGTCGGGGCCGACGCGAAAGATCCCCATCCCGCCCATGCCGTCGAGCGGCTTCAGGACGATGTCGCGGTGCTCACCGTGGAACCGGCGGATCGCCGCCTCGTCGCGGGTGACGATCGTCGCCGCGATGAACTGAGGGAACTCGAGGATCGCTAGTTTCTCGGGATGCTCACGCAGCGCGCGCGGCGCGTTGAACACGCGTGCGCCTTCGCGCTCGGCCTGCGCGAGCAGGTGGGTGGCGTAGAAATATTCGCTGTCGAACGGCGGGTCCTTGCGCATGACGACGGCGTCGACGGCGGCGAGCGCCGTCATCGCCGGCGCCGCGGTTTCGACGAACCAGGCGGCGCTGCTCGGCGCCGCCAGGGCGACGGCGCGGGCCCGCGCGCTGACACGACCGCCGCGCTCCCAGACCAGATCCTTCGCCTCGCACGCGAGGAGCGCGTGGCTGCGCGCCTCGGCCTCGCGCATCATCGCGAAGGTCGTGTCCTTGTACGTCTTGAACGTCTCGAGCGGGTCGGCGACGAAAAGCAGCTGCATGACGTCTCCCTGCTCGGGCTCGCCTAGATCTCGACCTTGGAGCCGAGCTCGACGACGCGGTTCGTCGGCAGGCTGAGGAAGTCGGCCGCCGCCGACGCGTTGCGGTGCATGCCGGCGAACAGCTTCTCGCGCCAGTCCGACATGCCGCCGCCGAGCGTCGGGATGACGATGTCGCGCGAAAGGAAGTACGAGGTGTCCATGTCCTCGACCGGGCAGCCCTGCGCCCGCATGCGCTCGAGTGCCAACGGAACGTCGGGCTCGTCCTTGAAGCCGAAGTTGAGCCGCACCTGCCAGCAGTCGTTGTCGAGCATCGTCATCTCGCAGCGCGCGCCGTCCGCGATCCAGGGCACCTCGTGGTGCTTGACCGTGACGAAGAGGTTACGTTCGTGCAGGACCTTGTTGTGCTTGAGGTTGTGGAGCAGCGCGTTCGGCGTCAGTCCCTCGTCGCTGACGAGGAAGACGGCCGTCCCGGGAACGCGAGTCGGCGGGCTGATGAAGACCGACTCGAGGAAGCTCTTGAGGTCGATCGAGTCGTTGCGAAGGCTCTCCGACATGAGCTTCCTACCCTGCTTCCACGTCATCATCAGCGTGAACATGAAGACGCCGATGAGGAGTGGGAACCAGCCGCCATCGATCACCTTGACGATGTTCGCGGAGAGATAGGTGAAGTCGACGATGAAGAAGAAGCCCGTCGCGCCGATCGCCACCGCCCAGGGAAACTTCCAGCCGTAGCGGACGACGAAGAACGTCATCGTCGTCGTGATCAGCATGTCGATCGTCACCGTGATGCCGTAGGCCGCGCCGAGGTTGTCGCTCGAGCCGAACAGCACGACCGCGATGACGACGCCGCAGAACAGGCCCCAGTTGACGAACGGCACGTAGACCTGGCCGGTCTCGAGCACCGACGTGTGCTGGATGCGCAGGCGCGGCAAGTAGCCGAGCTGCATCGCCTGCTTCGTCACCGAGAACGCGGCGGTGATGAGCGCCTGCGACGCGATCACGGCGGCGAACGCGGCGAGCACGATCAGCGGATAAAGCGCCCAGGTCGGCGCCAGCTCGAAGAACGGGTTGTTGACCTTCGA
>DASXIP010000017.1:0-2664 GCA_036497875.1 Caldimonas sp. | reverse complement strand
GCCGGCGAGGCAACCGCCGTGGGCTCATGTCGCGAGCGCCGGTTCTGCGGCGGCCGGAGCCGGGCCCGGCGATTCCTCGCGCCTGACGCGGAAGAACGCCGCGTAGAGCGCCGGCACGAAGAAGATCGTGAGCAGCGTCGCGACGGTGAGGCCGCCCATGATGGCGATCGCCATCGGGCCCCAGAAGATGCTGCGCGTGAGCGGCACCATCGCCAGCACCGTCGCCGCCGCCGTCAGCATGACGGGTCGGGTCCGGTGGACAGCCGCTTCGACGACGGCGTTCCAGGGGGCGAGCCCGTGCTCCATCTCCTCGCGCACCTGGTCGACGAGGATGACGGCGTTGCGCATGATCATGCCGCTCAGCGCCGTGATGCCTAGGATCGCGACGAAGCCGAGCGGGGCCTGGAAGACGAGCAGCGCGGCGACCACGCCGATGATCCCGAGCGGCGCGGTGAGCAGCACCATGATCATCTTCGAGAAGCTCTGCAGCTGCAGCATCAGGATGGTGAGGATCACGACGAGCATCACCGGGAACACCGCCGCGAGCGCGCGGTTCGCCTTGTCGCTTTCCTCGACCGCGCCGCCGACGTCGACCCGATAGCCGAACGGCAGCTTGGCCTCGATCTCGTGGAGCTGCGGCAGGATCGACTGCGTCGCCGACACCGCCTGCTCGCCGTCCTTGACGTCCGCGCGCACGGTGATCGCCATGTCGCGGTTGCGCCGCCACAGCACCGGCTCCTCGAGCTCGTAGCGGATGCGTGCGACCTGCGCGAGCGGCACGACGGTGCCTTCGCGGGTGTAGAGGTTGACGTCCTTCAGCGTCTCGAGATTGAGGCGCTCCGACGGCACCGCGCGGGTGACGATGTCGACCAGGTCCTCCTTCTCGCGCAGCTGCGAGAGCGCCGCGCCGTTCATGAACGTCTGCGTCACGAAGGCGACGTCGGCGGGCGCGAGGCCGAGGGTGCGCGCCTTCTCCTGGTCGATGTCGACGCGCAGCGAGCGCACCGGGTCGTTCCAGTCGAGCTGGACGTCGCGCATCTTCGGGCTCGCCGCCACCACCGCCTCGACCTGGCGCGCGATCTCGCGCACCTTCAGCGTGTCCGGGCCGACGACGCGGAACTGGACCGGGAATCCCACCGGCGGGCCGAGCTCGAGGCGCGTGACGCGGACCCAGACGTTCGGGAACTGCTCGTTGGCTCCGGCCATCAGGCGCGAGCGCACCCGCTCGCGCGCCTTGACGTCCTTCGTCATGACGACGAACACGCCGTAGCCCGGGTTGGGCAGCTCCGGATCGAGCGCGAGGTAGAAGCGCGGCTGGCCGGCGCCGGTGTACGCGGTGTAGAACTTGACGTCCTCGTCCTTGGCGAGCACGGCCTCCATCTTCTTGACCTGCTCGGTCGTGGCGCCGAACGACGCCCCTTCCTTCAGCCGCAGCTCGACGATCAGCTCGGGCCGGTCGCTGTTCGGGAAGAACTGCTGCGGCACGAAGCGGCTGCCGAAGACGGCGAGCGCGAACGCCCCGAAGGTGGCGCCGATCACCCACCAGCGCCGCGCGATGGCGAGGTCGATGAGGCGGCGCAGCTTCGAGTAGAAGGGCGACGCGTACGGGTCGACGTGCGCGCCGTGCTTCTTGAAGTCGGGCAGCATCTTGACCGCGAGGTACGGCGTGATCACGCCCGACACGAACCACGAGAACACGACCGCGGTGCCGACGATCCAGAAGATGCCTCCGGCGTACTCGCCGGTGGTCGACTTCGAAAAGCCGACCGGCATGAAGGCCGCGGCGGTGATCAGGGCGCCGGTCAGCCGCGGCATCGCGGTGGCGGCGTACGAGAAGGCGGCCGCCTTGACGCGATCCCAGCCTTCCTCCATCTTCACGACCATCATCTCGACGGCGATGATCCCGTCGTCGACGAGCAGGCCGAGCGCGATGATCAGCGAGCCGAGCGACACGCGCTCGAGGTTCCAGCCCATCGCGAGCATCACGATCGCGACGACGCCGAGCACGATCGGCACCGAGAGGCCGACGACGATGCCGGTGCGCCAGCCGAGGCTGACCAGGCTCACGACGAGGACGATCGTGAGCGCCTCGAGCAGCGAGCGCTCGAACTCCCAGACCGACTCGCCGACGACGGTCGGCTGGTCGGCGACGCGCTCGAGCTCGACGCCGTACGGCAGCTCCGACTGCACCTTGGCGATCGTGCCCTCGAGCGTCTTGCCGAGCTCGACGATGTTGCCGTCGTCGGTCATGACGACGCCGAGCATCAGCACCTGCTGCCCGTTGTGGCGGATCGTGTACTGCGGCGGATCCTCGTAGCCGCGCGTGATCGTGGTGAAGTCGCCGAGCTTGATGACGCGGCCGCCGGCCTGCACCGGGACGTTGCGGATGTCGTCGAGGTCCTTGAACTGGCCGGTGACGCGGACCATCACGCGGTCGGTGCCGGTGTCGACCTGGCCGCTCGCCTCGAGCGCGTTCTGGTTGTGCAGGCTCTCGGCGATCATGAGCGGCGTGATGCCGAGGGCGGCCAGGCGCTCGTTGGAGAACTCGACGTAGACCTTCTTGGCCTGCTTGCCGTAGATGTCGACCTTCTTGACCATCGGCACCTTGAGCAGGCGCCGCTTGATGTCCTCGGTGATGTCGGAGAGCTCCCACTGGCTGATGCC
>DASXIP010000016.1:0-1746 GCA_036497875.1 Caldimonas sp. | reverse complement strand
GGTAGCTTCCGGCGCTGCGCGGCGACGCGCTCGATGTGGCGGCGCAGCTCGATCTCCTCGGCGAGCAGCGCGGTGCGCGCGCGCCGGTACTCGGCGCTGTCGTTGGGATAGGGCTTGCTCACGGCAGCCGCCAACTCGGCGGCGGGCTTCAGCTCGTTCATCTCCCGCGTTCCTTTCGAAAGGGCGGCGCCCGGGCGAACGCCGATGTCTCGTTCTAGCACTGGCCCCAGAGGCTCGCAGAGGGCGCGGCAATTGCCCTCCGTATGAAATGAGCCACCATCAGCTTCGTAGTCGCTCGCTCTCGCGCGCCAGATAGAACCACTCCTGCCCTGTTTCCGAGGCAGCGTTGGGGAAGACGATCATGCCGGCGAAGGGAGCGACGACCGGCGTGCCGTCAGCGCGCGTGCCGATGCGCTCGCCCGCAGCGACCGGATCGAAGCTGCGCCAGGTCTTCGCGAACGCGTCGCCGGCGCTCGTCTTGTCGACGACTTCGCACAGGCGCAGCGACTGCATCTGCGGCGCCGGCTCGGGATCAGGCCCGTCGCTGATGCCCAGGTGCGCGAGCGTGCGGACGACCGCGCGGTACGCGACCTCGGGCGCCTCGGGGTCGTCATGCTGCCCGCATTCGAGCGTCACGCCGCAGCCGCCGATCGAGCGCATGTACTCGGTCGTGCCAACGCCGTACGCCGGGTCGGTATCGAGCCTGGCGTCGGGCATCGTCGCGGCGAGCGCACGGCGGCGTTCGCTGCCGGCAGCGTAAGTCGAGAGCCAGCCGTCGACCGCGCGGCCGACGCCGAGCCGCAGCGCGATCGCCTCCTCGCGCGCGGCGCCGGCGAACGGCTCGAGCGGCCCGGCGTTGTCGACCGGGCCGAGGAAGACGAACGGCACGCCGGGCGAGCGGAACGAGTGCAGGTCGAGCAGCACCTCGTGCTCGGAGAGCAGCGGGCAGAGCCAGTTGGCGACGTGGTCCTCGTGCTCGCGCGGCAGCGGCGTCGGGGCGAGCTTGCGATTGAGGTTGCGGTCGCCGGCGCGTCGATGTTCGGCGTAGGCGAGCGGATTGGTGACCGGCACCAGCGTCACCCGGCCGGCGACGAGTTGCAGCGCGCCGGCGTCGATCTCGCGCACGACGCGCTCGATCGCGCGCGTGCCGCAGGTCTCGTCGCCGTGGACGGCGCCGAGGACGATGAGGCGCGCGCCGGGCTTCGTCGTTGCGCAGGAGATCGATTGGAAAGGACGCATGCCGGGACTTTAGTCCGCTCCCAGCAGTGACCGGCGCGCCGCGCGGCGCTATGCTGCGCGCGTGCTGCGCCAACTCGATACCACGCTCGGCTTCGACACGCCGGGCCGCGGACTGCTCGAGATCACGCGCACGATCGAGTCGTGGGTTGGCGAGAGCGGCTTCGCGACGGGGCTGCTCACGCTCTTCATCCGCCACACGTCGGCGAGCCTCGTCATCCAGGAGAACGCCGCGCCCGAGGTGCGCGCCGATCTCGACCGCTTCATGGCGCGCCTCGTCCCCGATGGCGACGCAGTCTTTCGCCATCGCGCCGAGGGCTTCGACGACATGCCGAGCCACGTCCGCTCGGTGCTGACGGCGACGCAGCTCTCGATTCCGGTCGCCGAAAGCCGGCTCGTGCTCGGCACCTGGCAGGGTGTCTACCTCTGGGAACACCGCCTGAAGGCGCACCGGCGCGAGGTCGCGCTGCACCTGATCGGCGAGTGAGCGTGGCAGGCGTGCGTCGCCGC
>DASXIP010000015.1:0-2305 GCA_036497875.1 Caldimonas sp. | reverse complement strand
CGGCACCTGGTCCTGGACGGCGACGTCCCAGCGGCTGACGAAGAGCGACGCCACCGATCGCACCTTCGGGTCGCGGCCGGCTTCGAGGCGCCGCTCGATCGCGCGCAGATAGGCCTCGGCGGCGGCGAGGTACTGCTCGCGCGAGAAGAGCAGCGTGACGTTGATCGGAATGCCGGCGAATACGGAGTCCTCGATCGCCCGCACGCCGGCCGGCGTGCCGGGGATCTTGATGAAGACGTTCGGTCGCGCCGCCGCCGCGTGCAGCCGCGCGACCGATTCGGTCGTGCGCACGGCGTCGTCGACGAGCAGCGGCGAGACCTCGAGCGACACCCAGCCGTCGACGCCGCCGCTGGCGTCGTGTGCCGGCCGGAGCAGATCGGCGGCGCGTGCGAGGTCCTGTCTGGCGAGGGCGAAGAAGAGGTCCTCGCCCGAGCGGCCTGCCTGCACGAGCTCGCCGATCTGGGCGTCGTAGGCATTGCCGTGGCCGATCGCGTGCTCGAAGATGGTCGGATTCGAGGTCAGGCCGGTGACCGACAGCTCTTCGATGTAGCGCGCCAGGGTGCCGTCGTCGAGCAGGTCGCGCGTGATGTTGTCGAGCCAGAGGCTCTGGCCGAGCGCGTGCAGCGCGCGGGTGTTGGTGTTGATCATGACGTCTCCAGGGAGGGCGCGCCGAGCACGGCGCCGAAGTCGAGTGTGAGCAGTTCGGCGATCGATCCGACGCTGCGGTCTGCGGCCGGGTATCGCCCAGTGGCGGCAGGGTCGAGCGCGTAGTGGCCCTGGCGCGGGAAGATGGTGACGAGGCGATCGCCGAGCACCGACTTCATCGCCGCCAGCAAGCGCAGCTTGTCGTCGACCATGACGTAGCGCGCTGCCGGGTAGAGGCGCTGCATGTCGTCGAGCTGCGCTTCCTTGTGGACGTAGATCAGCACGCGCCCTTCGACGGCGGCCCACAGGCCCGAGCGCAGGACCTTGCGCGGCTGGAAGACGACGTCGCCGTCGGAAAGGATGACCGTCGTGCCGAGCGTGGCGAGCCGAGCGATGACGTCGAGCGCGCGCGGATAGAGACGCTCGGCGAACGGATAGTCGATCAGGAAGCTCGAGATCTGCAGCAGCCGGTGGTCGCCGTCGCCGCGGTGGTCGATCGCGTTGCGATAGCGCTGCAGCGCGCCGAGGTAGTCGACATAGCCGAGCTCGTCGCGCAACTGCTCGAAGATCGACCAGTACTCGGCGGCGCTGGCGGCACCGAATTGCTCGTCGAGGTGGCGGCGCAGGTCGGCGATGATGGCGTCGTTGTCGAGCAGCGTGTTGTCGACGTCGAGCAGGAACACGATCTCCTCGCGCGCGCCAGCGGGCCGGGTCGCGAGGCTCACGGCGGGCACCCTTCGACCGCCGCGACCGGATGCCAGCCGCCGTCGGCAGCGGTCAGCTCGCCGGCGGCGCGCGGGCCCCACGAGCCGCGGGCGTAAGGCTGCGCGGCGTGGTGGTCGATGAGGACATCGTCGACGACGGCCCACGCCGCCTCGACGGCATCCTGGCTCGTGAAGAGCGAGCCGTCGCCCGCCATCGCATCGCTGAGCAGACGCTGGTAGGGCGCCTCCTCGCCGGCCTCGTTCTCGCAGAGGAAGAGCTCCTGCTGATCGCCGACGAAGCCCTTGCCCGGCCGCTTGACGCGAGCGGCGATCGCGATCGCCGCCTTCGGCTGCAGCTTGAAGCGGACGTAGTTCGCTCGCTCGCCAGGCGACGCGACGTCGTCGAACAGGCGCTGCGGCGGCGGCTTGAGCTGCACCAGCACCTCGGCGGCGGTCGTCGGCAGGAACTTGCCCGAGCGCAGGTACCACGGCACGCCCGCCCAGCGCCACGAGTCGATGAACAGGCGCACGGCGCAGAAGGTCTCGACGTCGGAGTCGGGAGCGACGCCCTTCTCGGCCCGATAGCCCTCGTACTGGCCGCGCACGACGTCGTCGGCGCCGAGCTTGCGCATGGCCTGGAAGACGCCAGCCTTCTCGGCCTGCACGGCGGCAAAGCCGCTCGCCGCGGGCGGCTCCATCGCGAGCAGCGCGACGATCTGGAACAGATGGTTCTCGATCACGTCGCGCAGCGCCCCGGCGCTTTCGTAGAAGCCGCCGCGCTCGCCGATGCCGAAGTCTTCCGCCATCGTGATATGGACACTGGCGACGTGGTGCCGGTTCCAGATCGGCTCGAGAAACGAGTTGGCGAAGCGGAAGTAAAGAATGTTCATGATCGCCTCCTTGCCGAGGTAGTGGTCGATCCGGAAGATCGACGTCTCGGGGAAGACGGCATGGGC
>DASXIP010000014.1:0-3014 GCA_036497875.1 Caldimonas sp. | reverse complement strand
GGGCATGGCCTGGTCGACCGGGCGATGTGGCCCGGCGCGATCCGCAGGTATCTCAAGGCGTGGCGGGGAGGTCGGTGTCGAGGATCAAGCTCAGGTCTTCGCGCGTTTCCTTCAACTGGACCAGCGTCGCCTGATGCGCCGCGAGCGGATCGCGATGGAGCAGCGCCGTGAGGATCGCCTTGTGCCGCGGCAGCGAGAGCGCGTGCGTGTTCGGCAGGCGGCTGCTCAGCTTGATCGACTCCCGGAGCGCCAGCGACAGCATGTTGCCGATATAGGCCAGCAGGTCGTTGTTCGTCGCCTCGGCGATGCGGCGATGGAAGGCCAGGTCGGGCTCGAGCAGCTCGGCGGCGGTATGCGCTGCCGCCATCCGCTCGTAGGCCTCGGCGATCCCGCGCAGCGCCGCGTCGCTGGCGACCTTCGCGGCGAGCGCGGCCGTGGCCGGCTCGAATACGCGCCGCACCGTGAGCAGCGTCTCGACGAACTCGGCTTGCGGCTGGCTCTGGATCAGCCAGTACAGCACGTCGGGATCGAGCAGGTGCCATTCGTTGCGCGGTCGCACGATCGCGCCGGCGCGCTGCTTTGACAGCACGAGCCCCTTGGCGACGAGGACGCGCGTCGCCTCGCGCAGCACCGGTCGGCTGACTTCGTAGTCGGCGAGCAGGCCCGCTTCGGCCGGCAGCCGGTCACCCGGCTTGAACTCGCCGCCGACGATGCGCATGCCGAGGTCGCGCACGATGCGCGCGTGCATGCTCTTGCGCTCGGGTGGCTGACGATAGTCGCGATGGCCGTGACTCGCGGCGTGCGCGTGCATGCTCAGCTCCTGCCCCAGCGAAGGACCAGCGGATCGAGCCGCCGCGCCGTCTCGATCAGCCCCGCACGCGTCGCCGGATGCAAGGCGGCGAAGGGATGGCGCGGTCGCTCGCAGGCGATGACGCCGCCTTCGCGAAGCAGCGCCTTGGCGGCGAGCAGCCCGGCCTGCCGGTTCTCGTAGTTGATTAGCGGCAGCCATCGCGCGTAGGCGGCTGCCGCGTCCTCGCGCCTGCCCTCGAAGTGAGCATCGACGATGGTGCGAATGCCGTCCGGATAGCCGCCGCCCGTCATCGCGCCGGTGGCACCGGCATCGAAGTCGGGCAGCAGCGTGATCGCTTCCTCGCCGTCCCATGGGCCTTCGATCCGCTCGCCGCCGAGGCGGAGCAACTCGCGCAGCTTTGCCGCCGCGCCAGCGCATTCGATCTTGAAGTAGCGAACGTTCTCGGTCTCGTCGGCCAAGCGCGCCAACAACGCCGCCGGCAGCACCGTTCCGCTCACCGGCGCGTCCTGGACCATGATCGGGATCGCCAGCGCGGCGGAGAGGCGGGCGAAGAATTCCTGGATCTGCGTTTCGCCGACGCGAATCGTCGCGCCGTGATACGGCGGCATCGCCATCACCATCGCCGCGCCGAGCGCCTGCGCCCGCTTTGATCGTTCGATGCAGATCTGGGTACTGAAGTGCGTCGTCGTCACGATCACGGGCACGCGGCCGGCAACGTGCTCGAGGATCGTCCTGGCAAGCAGCTCGCGCTCGTCGTCGGCGAGCACGAACTGCTCGGAGAAATTGGCCAGGATGCAGAGGCCGTGCGAGCCGGCGTCGATCATGAAATCGACACACCGCTTCTGGCTCGCAAGATCGAGCTCGCCCGACTCGGTGAACGTCGTCGGAACGACGGGAAAGACGCCGCGATAGCGAGCGCGCATGGCCATCCTTCGAAGAGATCAGCGTTCAGCCGGGTACATATTAAGTAAGCCTATATTTGACAGGCGGTCGGTGTTTACCCGCCTCGCCTCGCCAAATGTGGTCTTTTAGTATGACTACTGAGAGTCGAAGGACCGCCGCTCATGAGCGACTACGCCCGCTACCCCAGCCTCGACGGCCGTGTCGTCCTGATCACGGGCGGAGCGACCGGCATCGGGGCGACGCTCGTCGAGCAGTTCGCTGCCCAAGGCGCCCGCGTCGGCTTCATCGACATCGACTCGGCAGGCGCCGAAGCGCTGCTGTCGCGCCTCCGCGCCGCTCGTCACCCGCCCTTCTTCGCTTCCGCCGACCTTACCGACATCGCCGCGCTCGAGGCGGCGATCGACGTCATTCGCGGCCGGCTCGGCGGCATCAGGGTCCTGGTCAACAACGCCGCCAACGACCAGCGGCATGCGGTCGCAGCGACGACTTCCGAGACCTGGGACGCCGGCATCGCCGTCAACCTGAAGCACCAGTTCTTCGCCGCGAAGAACGTCGTCGCCGACATGAAAGCGGCTGGCGGCGGCTCGATCGTCAACCTGGGCTCGATCAGCTGGATGCTCAAGCAGGGCGGGATGCCGGTCTACACGACGTCGAAGGCGGCGGTGCACGGACTGACACGCAGCCTGGCGCGCGACTTCGGGCCCTTCAACGTCCGCGTCAACACGCTCGTTCCGGGCTGGGTGATGACGGAGAAACAGATCCGCCTCTGGCTCGACGAGCGGGGTCGGGCCGAGATCGCGCGCGGCCAGTGCCTCGGCGCCAAGTTGCTGCCCGAGCACATCGCCCGCATGGCGCTCTTCCTGGCCGCCGACGACAGCGCGATGTGCACCGCCCAGAGTTTCGTCGTCGACGGCGGCTGGACCTGACGGACAACTCGAAGACCGGCGGCGAGCAGGCGCGGCCCGGGCTCACGGCAGCTTGCTCGCTCAGACGCGCTGCGTCGTCGCGAAGCGCCTTTCGCGCTGCCCGCGTTGGCCCGGCACCGCGGCGAAGATGCCGCCTGCGCTCGGTTGCGTCAGCAGCGCCTCGTCGCTCAGGCCGACGCGCGCCGAGCTGATGAAGAGGCGATCGAGGTTGCTGCCGCCGAAGGCCGGACACGTCGGCCGCGACACCGGCAGCGGGATGCGCAACGTCTCGACGCCGTTGCGGTCGTAGCGGACGACGCAGCTTCCGTCCCAGTGCGCGTTCCAGAGGCCGCCGTCGGCGTCGACCGCCGAGCCGTCGGGAAATCCCTCGCCAG
>DASXIP010000013.1:0-3289 GCA_036497875.1 Caldimonas sp. | reverse complement strand
GCCGCTCCGCTCAGGACTTGCTCTCGATGGCGGAACCCAAAGACACGACGAGCTTCTTTCGCAAGGTGGTCAAATTCGTGGCCAATCCGGCCACGGAATGGACCGACCTCGACGCCCAGAACGACGAGTCGCGCGAAGCCGACTACGCCAAGGGTGAGTTGAAGGCGATGATCGAGCGCAAGCGCCGCAACGACTTCGTCCGCAAGCGCGAGTTCGACATGCTGCGCAAGGTTCGCCGCGAAGGCCTCTCGGGCGAGCAGCTCGCGGCGCTCGGCGGCTCGTCGCGCATGGACGACTCCGAGCCACGCACCGCCGAGACGCCGGCCCGCCAGGATGCCGGCGTCAAGGCGAAGATCGACGAGATCGAGCAGCAGATGGTCGGCGACGGCTACTCGAACACGCAGCGCCGCGGCCCCGAGTTCTACAACGCGCCGACGCAACCGGCTCCGCTCGACGTGTCCAAGTTGCGGCCGGCAGCAAACCCCTCGCAACTCGGAGGCCGCGTCTCCGATTTCGTTCCGGCGCCGGCGCCTGCGCCCGTACCCCAGGCGCCGACGCCTGCTGCTGCGCCCGCCGCCCAAGCCGCGCAGCGTGCGCCGGCGGTCGCGCCGATCCGGCTCGAAATGCCGCAGGCCGAGGAGTTCAGCAAGGCGTTCGCGATCGCGAGCAGCGAAGTCACCCACGATCCCGAGCTCGACGAGGCCGTGATCGCCTTCGCCAACGCCGACTTCGAGCAATGCGAGCAGGCGCTCTCGGGCCTCACCGGCCACGGCGGGACGCGCTCGCAGCACGCCGAGACTTGGCTCGTCGTGTTCGACCTCTACCGGGCGACCGGCCAGCAGCACAAGTTCGAGAGCCTTGCGCTCGACTACGCGCAGCAGTTCGGCTGGTCGGCGCCGCAATGGTTCTCGCTGCCGAAGATGGTCGCCGAGGCAGCGAGCGAGGAGCGGCCGAGCAGCTCGCGCATCGAAGGCCAGGTTGGCTGGGTCTGCCCGGATTACCTCGACGCCGAAGCGGTCGCGCGGCTGTCGTCGCTCGCCCTGCAGATGCCGCTGCCGTGGGTGTTCGACTGGGGCGCCCTGCAGACGATCGACGCCGAGGCGTCAGGGCGGCTCTCCGAGCTCTTCCGCAGCTGGATGCCGCAAGACCTCGACATGCGCTGGCTCGCCGGCGAGCGGCTCTTCGCGGTGCTGCAGGAAGCGGCGCCGACCGGGGTGCGCGACGTCGACCCGGCGTACTGGCAGCTTCGCCTCGACGCCCTGCGCATGAGCAACCGCCCCGATCACTTCGACGAAGCGGCGATCGACTACTGTGTGACCTACGAGGTCTCGCCGCCGTCGTGGGAGTCGGCGCGCTGCGTCGTTCGCATCGCCGGCTCGAACCAGGGAACGACGCAGCCGCCGCTGTCGGTCGTGAGCGACGTCTCGACCAGCTTCCAGGAGTCGCAGATCACCGATGCGATGCACCTGATCGAGGTCGGCACCGTCGAGCTCTCGGGCCAGCTGATCGGCGACATCAGCACCACGCTGAAGAAGATGGACAACGAGCTCGGCACGGCCAAGATCGTCAACGTCTCGTGCGCGCGGCTGATCCGGGTCGACTTCATCGCCGCCGGCGACCTGCTCAACTGGGTGCTGGCGCGGCGAAGCGAGAACCGGACCGTGAGCTTCGTCGACGCGCACAGGATGGTCGCGCTCTTCTTCGGTGCGATGGGTATCAACGAGCACGCCGTGGTCAAGGTCAGAACCGTTTGATCGCGACCGGCGGCCCGGGCCGCCGGCTTGACTTCGCCACGGGCGTCACAATGTGCGCCCGATGGACTCGTATCACGGCACGACGATCGTCAGCGTGCGCCGCGGCAGCCTGGTGGCGCTCGGCGGCGACGGCCAGGTGACGATCGGCAACGTCGTCGCCAAAGCGACCGCGCGTAAGGTCAGGCGCCTTTTCCATGACAAGGTTCTCGCCGGGTTCGCCGGCGCAACCGCCGACGCCTTCACCTTGTTCGAGCGCTTCGAGGCGAAGCTCGAGAAGCACCAGGGGAATCTGGTCCGCTCGGCGATCGAGCTGACCAAGGACTGGCGCACCGACCGCGTCCTGCGCCGCCTCGAAGCGATGCTCGCCGTCGCCGACCGCGAGACCTCGCTCATCATCACCGGCAACGGCGACGTCCTCGAGCCCGAATACGGCATCGTCGCGATCGGCTCCGGCGGCTCGTTCGCGAGTGCCGCCGCGCGCGCCCTGCTGCAGGAGACCCAAATGGCGCCCAAGGACATCGTCAAGCGCTCGCTCGAGATCGCCGCCGACCTGTGCATCTACACCAACCAGAACCACACGATCGAGACGCTCGAATGAAGTCGAGCATGACGCCGCGGGAGATCGTCTCCGAGCTCGACCGTCACATCGTCGGCCAGTCTGGCGCCAAGCGCGCGGTCGCGATCGCGCTGCGCAACCGCTGGCGGCGCCAGCAGGTCGACGAGTCGATGCGCGGCGAGATCACGCCGAAGAACATCCTCATGATCGGGCCGACCGGAGTCGGCAAGACCGAGATCGCGCGCCGCCTCGCCCGTCTCGCCGACGCGCCGTTCATCAAGGTCGAGGCGACCAAGTTCACCGAGGTCGGCTACGTCGGCAAGGACGTCGACTCGATCGTCCGCGATCTCGTCGACATGGCCGTCAAGCAGGAACGCGAGGCGGCGATGAAGAGGCAGCGCGCTCGCGCCGAGGACGCCGCCGAGGAGCGCATCCTCGAGGTCATCGTTCCGGGCGCGCGCAGCGAGTTCGGGCTCGCGCCCTCGCCGTCAGCCGACAACACCGCGCGCCAGGTGATGAGAAAGCGCCTGCGCGAAGGGCTGCTCGCTGACCGCGAGATCGAGATCGAGGTCGCCGAGGCCAAGCCTTCGCTCGAGATCATGGGCCCGGCCGGCATGGAAGACATGGCCGAGCAGCTGCGCGGCATGTTCGCCAACCTCGGCGGTGGCAAGAAGAAATCGCGCAAGCTGAAGGTTTCGGAAGCGCAGCAGCTGATCCTCGACGAGGAGGCGGCCAAGCTCGTCAACGACGACGACGTCAAGGCGATCGCACTCGCCAACGCCGAGCAGAATGGCATCGTCTTCATCGACGAGATCGACAAGGTCGCTTCGCGCACGGAGACGCAGGGCGCCGACGTCTCGCGCCAGGGCGTGCAGCGCGATCTGCTGCCGCTGGTCGAGTGGACGACAGTCAACACGAAGTACGGGATGGTCAAGACCGACCACATCCTCTTCATCGCCTCGGGAGCGTTTCACGTCAG
>DASXIP010000012.1:0-1878 GCA_036497875.1 Caldimonas sp. | reverse complement strand
GCCGCCTGCTCGTCGAGATAGCGCGAGCGCAGCCGAAAGTCGATCCGCGACTGCTGGCACTCGATCGTCAACGACGACGCGCCGGCGAAGCTCGCCGCGAGCGGCTGCGCGCCGCCCATGCCGCCGAGACCAGCGGTGAGAATCCAGCGGCCCGCGAGATCGCCGCCATAGTGTTGGCGGCCCGCTTCGACAAAGGTTTCGTAGGTGCCCTGGACGATGCCCTGGCTCGCGATGTAGATCCACGAGCCGGCCGTCATCTGGCCGAACATCATCAGCCCCTTGCGGTCGAGCTCGTCGAAGTGCTCCCAGGTCGCCCACTTCGGGACCAGGTTCGAGTTCGCGATCAGCACCCGCGGCGAGTCGGCGTGGGTGCGGAACACGCCGACGGGCTTGCCGGACTGGACGAGCAGCGTCTCGTCCTCGCCGAGCTCGCGCAACGTCTTCAGGATCGCCTCGAAGCTCGGCCAGTCGCGCGCCGCCTTGCCGATGCCGCCGTAGACGACGAGCGCGTCGGGGTTCTCGGCGACTTCGGGATCGAGGTTGTTCTGGATCATCCGGTACGCCGCCTCGATCAGCCAGTTGCGGCAGCTGAGCGTGCTGCCGCGCGGAGCGCGCACGGGGCGCGGGCCGACAGTCTGAGGCGGAGTCGAGAGGTCGGACATGGCGGGCTCCGGCAGCGACGGTTCGGGATCGACTGTAGGCCCTTCGCGCCGCACTGCGCCACGCGCTGCCGGCGCGGGGCGGTATAAGACCGGCGTGCAGCCGCCGTCTCTTGTACGAACCGCCGAAGTCGCCACCAAGCCGTGGCGCAACCGTGGCGGCGTCACGCGCGAGCTGCTCGCGCTGCCCGCAGGCGAAGGTTGGCAAGTGCGCGTCAGCGTCGCCGACGTCGACGCCGACGGTCCGTTCTCGGCCTTCGACGGTGTCGAGCGCTGGTTCGCGGTCGTCAACGGCGCCGGCGTCGTCCTGACGATCGACGGCATCGAGCACCGCTGCCGACCTGACGGCGACGCGCTCGCGTTCGCCGGCGCAGCGCGCACGACTTGCCGCCTGATCGACGGCCCGACGCGCGATCTCAATCTCATGTTGCGCGGAGTTCGCGGCGCGCTGCATCGCGTTGTCGCCGGCGCCGTGTGGCGGCCGCGCGTGCGCCAGTGCGGCCTCTATACGACCGCGGCGGGAAGCGTCGCCGGCGACGATCGTTCACCCGAAGCGATGCCCGCGGATGCGCTGCGCTGGTGGCGCGAGGCTCCCGATGCGATCGCCTTCGACGGCGCCGGTTGGTGGCTGAGCGCCGATCTCGGAGCGGCGGCGTGACGACGACGCTCTGGCGCGGCGCGCGCCTGGCGACGCTCGCCGATGCGCACGGCTGGGGCCTCGTCGAGCGTGGCGCGCTCGTCGTCGACGGCACGTCGATCGCATGGCCGGCGCCGAATCTGCGCTGCCCACGACGCTTGCGATTGACGCCGACGTTGACCTGCACGGCGCGCTCGTCACGCCCGGCCTCGTCGACTGCCACACGCATCTCGTCTACGGCGGCCAGCGTGCCAACGAATTCGAGCAGCGGCTCGCCGGCGCGACGTACGAGGAGATCGCGCGCGCCGGCGGCGGCATCCGCTCGACTGTCGCGGCGACGCGCGCGGCGAGCGACGAAGTGCTCTTCGCCAGTGCGCGCGAGCGCGCCCTCGCACTGATGGCCGAGGGCGTGACGACGCTCGAGATCAAGTCGGGCTACGGTCTCAGCGAGCAGCACGAGGCGCGCTGCCTTCGCGTCGCGCGCCGGCTCGGCCGCGAGCTGCCGCTCGACGTTCGCACGACCTGCCTCTCGGCGCACGCGCTGCCGCCGGAGTACGCCGGCCGCGCCGACGACTACATCGA
>DASXIP010000011.1:0-5903 GCA_036497875.1 Caldimonas sp. | reverse complement strand
CACCCGGACGTCTTCAACGTGCTGCTGCAGGTGCTCGACGACGGCCGCCTGACCGACGGCCAGGGGCGAACGGTCGACTTCAAGAACACGGTCATCGTGATGACGTCGAATCTCGGCTCGCAGCAGATCATGCAGATGGCCGGGCAGAGCTCGCAGGCGATCAGCGACGCGGTCTGGGCCGAGGTCAAGAAGCATTTCCGGCCCGAGTTCCTGAACCGGATCGACGAAGCTGTCGTCTTCCACGCCCTCGACCAGAAGAACATCCAGGCGATCGCCAAGATCCAGCTGCGCGTGCTCGAGACGAGGCTCGAGAAAATGGACATGCGACTCGAAGTGACGCCGCGGGCGCTGGCGCAGATCGCCAAGGCGGGGTTCGACCCGGTGTTCGGCGCGCGGCCGCTCAAGCGGGCGATCCAGCGCGATCTCGAGAACCCGGTCTCGAAGCTGATTCTCGAGGGGCGCTTCGGGCCGAAAGACGTGATCCCGGTCGACTACGAGGACGGTCGCTTCGTGTTCGAGCGCGTCGTCCACTAGCGACGCCGTGCGGCGCGCTTCAGGCCGACTGCTCCTCGAACAGCGCGTCCATTCGCAGCACCTGCAGGCGGGCGAGCGTCAGGTTGGCGCTCGCCTTGTCGAGCACCGCGTGCATCGCCAGGCCCGGATTGCGCGGGACACCGCGCAGCAGAAGATGGTGCGCGCCGAGCGAGATCGCCGCTTCGGGCAGTGCGTGGCCGAAGCCGAGCGCCCGGCTCGCGGCCATCATCGACGCGATCAGCGTGCTGCCGTGCGCGGCCATCTCCGTCGCACCGGGGTTGGCGCCGGCGTGGGCGATTGCCTTGCCGCTCTGGACGTCGAACACGCAGCAGCTGATGACGCCATTCAGCTCGCTCAGCCGCTTGACGTAGCGCTCGATCAGCGTCGAGGGCATCGTCGGCGAGTACGACGGCGTCGCGATTGCCGGCATCGGCCGCATCGTCAGGACGACCGGCGGCATCGTGTCCTCCATCGGCAAGGTGTCGCCCGAGGGCAGCCCGGTGGCGAGCGGCGGACGGCGCGGCTGATAGGCGGCGGCCTTGAAGGCGCCAAGCTCGGGAACCTCACGGCCGTCGGCCGGCGTCTGTTCGCGCAGCCGACTCCAGGTGCCGGTGATGAACGCCCAGGCGTCAGCGGGACGCGCCACCTGCGGCGTCGTGCGCACGGCGACGCCGGTACCGCGACCGAGGTCGAGCCCGTGGGTGACGAGCGTGCTCGCCGATGCGAGCGGCAGCAGCAGCAGGTTCCGGTTCGGCCACGGGCCGGCGATGATGTCGTCGTGCAGCGGCTTTAGCGCCGACGCGATCGCGTGCCCCGGCAGCTCGCCGACCATGACGACGCCGAGCCGGCTGTACGCCAGCAGCACCCGCGCGATGGCGTGGCGGGCCGCGGTGTCGGCATCGGCCTCGGTCGTGTAGAGGCGCAGCAGCTGGTTGTCGGCGGTCGGCAGCTCGACGAACTCGAGCGTCGCGAGGGCGGTGCCATAGCCCTGGCGGCGGACGACGAGCTTCTGCACCGCGCGGCCACTCGCCGCAGCGATGCCGGTCAGGAGCTTGCGCGAGGACGACGTGCCGAGGTCGTGGACGGCGATGAAGTTGGGCTGCAGGTGCTCGAACTGCTGCTGCAACGCCTCGGCCGGCGCGCATGACACGAACAGCTCGCGCTCGTTGCCGCCGATCTGGCGGCCGATCTCATCCTTGTCGGTCGATAGGTACTCGCTCTCGTCGTCGAGCAATTGGGTCGCGAGCGCCGTCTGCGCACGGGTCGCCGCCCACGCATCGGGCGACTCGGCGGCGGCGCCGAAGCGGCCGACCCGGCGTTCGTTCTGCGGCACGGCGGCGCCTGCACTCGGGTGGGCGGCGCGCCAGCCGTCGTCGGGGCTCGCCTGACGCGCCTGGACACGCGTCGCCTGCCAATCGTCGATCTCGTCCTGGGTCGCCGCCTCGGCGCGGGTCGCCTGCCACTCGTCGGGCTTGCCGGCGCCGAACGCCGCCGCCTTCGCGGCGTCGCGCGCAAACTTGCCGCTGTTGCTCGAGTCGCTCATCGGAAGCGTTCCCTTACGCCCGTCGCCAAGCGCGTGTGCCAGCCGCGACACAGGAATGCCGCGCGGTCGGCCGCAGTGTAATCCGCGCCCCGGCATGGCATCGGGCTGGCCGGCAACATCCGGTAACCATGGACGCCGAGGAATACCGTTTCACGCACATGGCGTGCCACCCCGCGTGGCAATCGGAGAGTGGCGGATCGGCGCTGGCAGGCCAGAGTCGGCCGTTCCGTCTATAATCTTAGGTTTTCTTTCCTTGCCGCAGCCGGTCCTGACGTGACCCGGCAGCGACCGGACCAGTCGGTCGCCAAAGCGGCTTCCTCCCAGGAATCCACAAGGAGATTCAATGCGTCACTACGAGATCGTGCTCTTGATCCATCCGGATCAGAGCGAACAGGTTCCGGCCATGCTGGAGCGCTACAAGGCCATCGTCACCGCAGGCGGTGGCAAGGTGCATCGGGTCGAGGATTGGGGTCGGCGTCAGCTGGCCTACATGATCCAGAAGCTCGCCAAGGCGCATTACCTTTGCATCAACATCGAGTGCGACAACAAGGTGTTGAACGAGCTCGAGACCGGGTTCCGATTCAACGATGCGGTCCTTCGCCACCTCACCGTGGTCAAGAGCCAGGCCGAGACCGCACCGTCGGTGATGATGAGGGCCGTCGACCGGGAGGAGTCGCGCCGCGGCGACGATTCCCGTCGCGGTGACGACTCGCGCCGGGGTGACGATTCGCGTCGCAGCGACGACTCGCGCCGCAGCGAAGAGTCCCGGCGCGCGGCGCCGGTCCCGCAGGAAGCGTCGACCTGATCAACCGGGTCGCGTTGACGGCGCGGATCGTCGAGCGCGCGGCGCTCAGGTTCACGCCGGCCGGCTTGCCCGCGCTCGACATGAGCCTTCGCCACGAATCCGAAGTCGCGCAGCTCGGCAGCCAGCGCAAGGTCTCGTTCGAGATCCGCGCCCGCGCCGTCGGCGACGTGACTGAGCCGCTGCTTGCCGCTGAGCTCGGCGTCGATCATGCGTTCGAGGGCTTCCTCGGTGCCCAGCGCAACGGTCGCGGAATCGTGTTCCATGTACAAACTGTTCGATTGACGACGAAAGGTCAACACCATGCCTCCGCCCCGCGGTAAAGGTCGGTTCTCGAAGGACCGCAAGCCCAAGCGCAACACCCAATCGCTGCTGTTCCGTCGCAAGCGCTTCTGCCGCTTCACGGTCACTGGCGTCAAGGAGATCGACTACAAGGACATCGACACCTTGCGCGATTTCATCAACGAGAACGGCAAGATCACGCCCGCCCGCCTGACCGGCACGCGCGCGTTCTTCCAGCGCCAGCTGACGACGTGCATCAAGCGCGCGCGCTTCCTGGCGATGCTGCCGTACAGTGACCAGCACAAGGTCTGAGGCGAACGTCATGCAAGTCATTCTTCTGGAGAAGGTGCACAACCTCGGCAACCTCGGCGACGTCGTCAAGGTCAAGGACGGCTTCGCGCGCAACTTCCTGATCCCGCAGCGGGCGGCGCGGCGCGCCACGCCGGCGGCGATCAAGGAGTTCGAGGACAAGCGCGCCGAGCTGGAGAAGGTCGCAGCCGAACGGCTCGTCGGCGCGCAGGCGCTTGGCGAGAAGATGAGCGGCCGCACGGTCCACATCACGCAGAAGGCCGGCGTCGACGGACGACTGTTCGGCTCGGTGACCAACGCCGACGTCGCCGACGCGTTGAACCGGATCGACTTCAAGGTCACGAAGGCGCAGGTGCGGATGCCGAACGGCCCGTTGAAGACGGTCGGCGAGCACACCGTGACGGTTGCGCCGCACACCGACGTCGTCGTCGACGTCAAGGTCGTGGTGCTCGGGGAGACGAGCTGACGCTCGTCCCCCGGCCCCCGGCAGGGCCTGCTCCCTCCCCGCTGCGCTCCCCTCGCTCCGAGAGGGAGCGGCGGCTCCTTCGGAGCGCATTTTTCTAGTCACTGCATTTCCACCTGTGATGCAAGCACTATCCCCAGGCTTGTCCACCGGTGACGGCTGGCGCGCACGTATCATTTCCCGATGTCAGCGATCTTCTCGTCCTCGGGCGCGCATCAAGAGGTCTCGCGCGAGGACGATGTCGCCCGGTTGCGCGTTCCACCTCACTCGGCCGAGGCTGAGCAGAGCGTCCTCGGCGGCCTGCTGCTCGACAACGGCGCCTGGGACCGGATCGGCGACCTGCTCGCAGAAGACGACTTCTACCGCTACGAGCATCGGCTGATCTACGGCGTCATCGCGACGCTCGTCAACGCGACCAAGCCGGCCGACGTCATCACCGTCTTCGAGCAGCTGCAGCGGCTCGGCAAGGCCGAGGATTGCGGCGGCCTCGTCTACCTCAACGCGCTCGCGCAGAGCGTGCCGAGCGCGGCTAACATCCGCCGCTACGCCGAGATCGTCCGCGAGCGCTCGGTGCTCAGGAAGCTCGTCCAGGCAAGCGACGAGATCGCGACCAGCGCGTTCAATCCGCAGGGGCGGCCAGTCGCGCAGATCCTCGACGACGCCGAGGGCAGGATCTTTCGCATCGGCGAGGAGGGCTCGCGCGCCGGCCAGCACTTCCAGAGCATGGACCAGCTCGTCGTCCAGCTGATCGATCGCGTCAACGAGCTGCACGAGAACGGCGCCGAGGAGGTGACCGGCGTCCGCACCGGTTTCTTCAAGCTCGACACTATGACTGCCGGCCTGCAGGCAGGCGACCTGATCGTCCTCGCGGCGCGGCCCTCGATGGGCAAGACCGCGCTCGCGCTCAATATCGCCGAGCACGTCGCTGTGCACGAGACGTTGCCAGTCGTCATCTTCTCGATGGAGATGGGCGCATCGCAGCTCGCACTGCGCATGGTCGGCTCGCTCGGCCGGATCGACCAGCAGCGGCTGCGCACAGGCGCGCTGCGTGACGACGAGTGGGGCCGCCTTTCGGAGGCCGTCGAGAAGCTAGCCAAGGTCAGCATCTTCATCGACGAGAGCGGCTCGCTCAGCCCGACCGAGCTGCGCGCCCGGGCACGTCGCCAGGCGCGCCAGTATGGTCAGCTCGGCCTCATCGTCGTCGACTACCTGCAGCTGATGTCGGGCAGCGACGGCACCAGCGACGAGAACCGCGCGACCGTCCTCGGCGAGATCTCGCGGGCGCTGAAGTCTCTTGCCAAGGAGCTGAAGTGCCCGGTGCTCGCGCTCTCGCAGCTCAACCGCAGCGTCGAGTCGCGCACCGACAAGCGACCGATGATGAGCGACCTGCGCGAGTCGGGAGCGATCGAGCAGGACGCCGACGTCATCATGTTCATCTACCGCGACGAGTACTACAACAAGGACTCGAAGGAGCCCGGCGTCGCCGAGATCATCATCGCCAAGCAGCGCAATGGCCCGACCGGAACCGAGCGGCTCGTGTTCCTGAAGCCACTGACCAAGTTCGACAACCTGGCGCCCGGCTCGATCGGCGGCGACTATTGAGGCGGGCCGCGCGCTGACGACGCATTCGCACGCCGTTGTGGCGATGATCTTCGCCACCCTTCTGTGGAGCATGGCCGGCGTCGTCACTCGTCATTTCGAGTCGACGAGCGGCGTCGAGGCGACGTTCTGGCGCAGCTTCTTCAACGCGATCTCGCTGCTCGTCCTGCTCGGGCGTCTTCGCGGCGGCCGTGCGCTCTCGAAGACGCTTACCAGCCGCGATCCGACGCTCTGGCTCTCGGGTCTGTGCTGGGCGGCGATGTTCACTGCGTTCATGGTCGCGATCACGATGACGACCGTCGCCAATGTGCTCGTCACGATGGCGCTCGCGCCGCTCATCACCGCCTTGGTCGCGCGGTTCGCGCTTGGCC
>DASXIP010000010.1:0-1987 GCA_036497875.1 Caldimonas sp. | reverse complement strand
CGTGTTCAAGGTCATCAAGGATTTCTTCCCGGCGCAGAAGGAGACGACGCGCGAACAGATCCAGGGCAAGTACCTGCTCGTCAAGCAGCACGACCGCGTCGGTCGGATGGCCGACACGCTCGAGTACAGCGACGTTGCGTTCCCGCTCGCGCGCTTCGACGAGGAGCTCGTCGCCGAGTTGCGCCACTACTGCCCGAGCCTGCTCGAGGAAGACCGCGACACGCTCGTGATCCGCCACGTCTACATCGAGCGGCGCATGATCCCGCTCAACATCTACCTGCAGGAGGCAGCGCCCGAGCAGCTCGCCGCGGTCGTCGTCGAGTACGGCAATGCGATCAAGGACCTGGTCCGCGCCAACATCTTTCCGGGCGACATGCTGTGGAAGAACTTCGGCGTCACCCGCCACGGCAAGGTCGTCTTCTACGACTACGACGAGATCGAGTACCTCACCACGTGCAATTTCCGCAAGGTGCCCGAGGCGCGCACGGAGGAAGACGAGCTCGCGAGCGAGGTCTGGTACAAGGTCGGCCCGAAGGACGTCTTCCCCGAGACCTTCGCGCCGTTCCTGCTCGGCAATCCCGCTGTGCGTGCGGTCTTCCTCGCATATCACGCCGACCTGCTCGAGCCGGCATTCTGGCAAGGCCACAAGAAGGAAATCCTGGCCGGCTACGTGCATGATGTCTTCCCTTACGAAGCGCAGAAGCGCTTCCAGGTCCGGCGCCCGCGCGCCGCGCCGCCGCCTTCCGTTTAACTCTCGAACCAGGAGCCTCCCATGGCCGAATCCATCGTCATCGTCTCCGCAGCACGCACCCCCATCGGCGGCATGCTCGGTGACTTCAGTGCCCTTGCTGCGCACCAGCTCGGCAGCGTCGCGATCAAGGCCGCGGTCGAACGCGCCGGCATCACCGGCGACGCCGTCGACGAGGTGCTGATGGGCAACTGCCTGATGGCCGGCCAGGGCCAGGCGCCGGCGCGCCAGGCCACGCTCGGCGCCGGCCTGCCGCAGTCGGCGGGCGCGGTGACGCTCTCGAAGATGTGCGGCTCCGGAATGCTGGCGATGATGTTCGCCCACGACATGCTGAAGGCTGAGAGCGCCGAGATCGTCGTCGCCGGTGGCATGGAGAGCATGACCAACGCGCCGCACCTCACTTTCGTTCGCAAGGGCGTGCGCTATGGCGCGGCGCAGCTCTACGACCACATGGCGATCGACGGCCTCGAGGACGCCTATGAGCGCGGCCGCGCGATGGGCGTCTTCGCCGAGGAATGCGTCGCCAAGTACGGCTTCACCCGCGAGGCGATGGACCAGTTTGCGATCAGCTCGACCGAGCGCTCGAAAAAGGCCAACGAGGACGGCAGCTTCGCGTGGGAGATCGCGCCGGTGTCGATTCCCGGCAAGGCGGGCGACACGGTGATCAAGCTCGACGAGCAGCCGTTCAAGGCCAAGCTCGACAAGATCCCCGGCCTGAAGGCAGCGTTCAAGAAGGACGGCACGATCACGGCGGCGACATCGTCGAGCATCTCCGACGGTGCTGCCGCGCTCATCCTCATGCGCGAGTCGACCGCGTCGCGGCTCGGCACGAAGCCGATCGCGCGCATCGTCGGCCACAGCGTCCATGCGCAGGCGCCGAGCTGGTTCACGACCGCGCCGGTGGGCGCGATCCAGAAGCTCCTGAAGAAGACCGGCTGGAGCGTCAAGGACGTCGACCTCTGGGAAGTCAACGAGGCCTTCGCTGCGGTGACGATGGCGGCGATGACCGAGTTCAAGCTCGCGCACGAGATCGTCAACATCCACGGCGGCGCCGTCGCGCTCGGCCACCCGATCGGCGCGAGCGGCGCCCGCATCGTCGTCACTCTGCTCGGCGCGCTCAGGAAGCACGGCAAAAAGAAAGGCGTCGCCGCGCTCTGCATCGGCGGCGGCGAGGCGACCGCACTTGCGGTGGAAATGCTCTGACCGCGACGGCGAGGCAGGAAGCGCCGTGCTCGGCAC
>DASXIP010000009.1:0-2869 GCA_036497875.1 Caldimonas sp. | reverse complement strand
GTCGGCGAGAACAAGGAGTTCGAGCGCCAGTACCTCGCCGGCGAGCTCGAGCTCGAGTTCACGCCGCAGGGCACGCTCGCCGAGAAGCTGCGCGCCGGCGGCGCCGGCATCCCGGCATTCTTCACCCGCACCGGCGTCGGCACGATGGTCGCCGAAGGCAAGGAGACGCGCGAGTTCGACGGCCACGTCTACGTGATGGAGCGATCGCTCGTCCCCGAGGTGTCGCTCGTCAAGGCGCAGCGTGCCGACAAGTCGGGCAATCTCGTCTTTCGCCGCACCGCGCGCAACTTCAACCCCGCGGTCGCGATGGCCGGGAAGACGACGATCGTCGAGGTCGAGGAGATCGTCGAGACCGGTGCGATCGATCCCGACGCGGTCCATCTGCCCGGGATCTACGTGCATCGGATCGTCCTCAACGCCCACCCCGAGAAGCGAATCGAGAAGCGCACCTTGCGCGCTGCGGCGACGGTCGATGCAGCGCCCGGAACGCCCGCCGCCGACGCCGCCAAGGCGGCAGTCGACGCGATCGCCCGGGCAGCAGCGGCAAAGACAGGAGCCTGACACCATGGCCTGGACCCACGACCAGATGGCGGCGCGCGCCGCCGAAGAGCTGCACGACGGCTTCTACGTCAACCTCGGCATCGGCCTGCCGACGCTCGTCGCCAATCACGTGCCGGCCAGTACCGAGGTCTGGCTGCAGAGCGAGAACGGCATGCTCGGCATCGGTCCGTTCCCGACCGAAGACGAAGTCGATGCCGACCTCATCAACGCCGGCAAGCAGACCGTGACGACGTTGCCCGGCTCGTCGATCTTCGGCTCGCACGAATCGTTCGCCATGATCCGCGGCGGCAAGATCAACCTCTCGATCCTCGGCGCGATGCAGGTGAGCGAGCGAGGCGATCTTGCCAACTGGATGATTCCGGGCAAGATGGTCAAGGGCATGGGCGGGGCGATGGACCTCGTCGCCGGCGTCGAGCGGGTGCTCGTCCTGATGGAGCACGTCGCGCGCAAGAAGGACGGGTCGTTCGACCTCAAGATCCTGCCGAAGTGCACCTTGCCGCTGACCGGCGTCGGCGTCGTCGACCGCATCATCACCGACCTCGCGGTGATGGACGTCACGCCGCGCGGACTGCAGGTGCTCGCCGTCGCTGAAGGAGTGAGCCGCGACGAGCTGCAATCGAAGACCGGCCCGCGACTCCTGTTCTGAGGTGCGCCAGCCACCGCGCCGTTAGCTCTCCTGCTGGCGGCGCATTTCCTTGCGCTTCATGTCCAGGTACTCGGCCTGGCCCATCTCGTGGAGTTGCTCGGCATATCGCTCGGTGCTCGCGTACCACTCGCGGATGCGCCGCTCGGGCTGCTCTGCCGCTGGCAGGTTGTACGCCGAGAGGTAGGCGTCGATCGCGAGGTAGTAGCGCATCGTGTTGCGCTCGAGCAGCCCGAGCACGCCAGCCTGGTACACCGGCTTGCCGTCGGGCTTCCTGTCGAGCACGGTGAAGCCGACCTTGGCGCTTCCGAGCGTCGACAGGTAGGTCTGCATTGCGACGCGCGCGGCGAAGCCGTAACCGTACGCGTATGACATGTGGATGACGCTCTTGTTGGCCTCGACCGGCACCGCCTCGACGACGATGCGGTAGTTCTTGGTGCCGAGCGGCCCGTCCGCCGCGCTCAACTGCACCTGCAGGTAGTCCTCGCTCGACGCCGCCATGCGGTAGGCGAAGTCGAGCTGGTAAGCGTCCTCGATCGGCTGGTCGAACTTGCGCCCGACGTTGAGATTGAGCATCTTCGGCGCGTCGCCGCTCGCCTTGCAGCGCTTGACGTTGAGATGCAGGATCAGGATGTCGCACCAGTGCTCGGGCGATTGCAGCGCCTGCCGCACGGTCGCGAACGGATGGTCGACGACGGCGTAGACGTCGCCCTTCAGGTCGCCCGAGGTCTCGGTCGATTCGAGGACGAGCGGCCGGCCGAACTGGTTGCCGGCGAACTTGTCGTGCAGCGCCGTGTAGCGAGCGTGGAGCGCCGCGGCGTCTTGCGCCAGCGCCGTCGCCGGTGCGACGGCGAGGAGGCCGAGGACGAGCGCTACACAGGCACGCCGCAGCCCGTACTGGGTGCGAAGAACTCTCACAGCCAGTACTCCCACATGCGAGCGAACATCTCCTTGGCGCGGGCGTCGATGGGCCGCCGCCGCCAGGCCTCGAGCGTGATCTGGTCGGATTCAGCAAGATCGCGCTCGAACGCCGCGCGCATCTTGGCGCCGAATTCGGTGCCGAGAACGACGGCGGTCAGCTCCTGGTTGTGGAGGAAGCTGCGCCAGTCGAGGTTCGTCGAGCCGACCGTCGCCCAGACGCCGTCGATCACCGCCGTCTTGGCGTGCAGCAGCGCCGAACGCCGCTCGTAGAGCTTGACGCCGCCCTCCAGCAGCGGCTCGTAATGGGCGCGGCCGGCGTGGAAGACGAGCGACGAGTCCGTCGTGCTCGGTACGATCAGCCTGACGTCGACGCCGCGCGCGACCGCGCCGATCAAAGCCTGCATCAACTGCGGGTCGGGAACGAAGTAGGCATTGGTGAGGAGGACCTCGCTCTCGGCGCTGTTGATCGCCGAGAGCAGCGTCACGTAAATCTGGCTGAACGGCTCGTCGGGGGTGCTGCCGATGGCGCGGACGACCTCGTGGCCTTTCGGCTCCAGCGCCGGGAAGTAGCGCCGCTGCGCGGGTGTTGGCCCTTTTTGTCCTTTCCACGTCTCGAAGAACAGCTTTTGCAACTCGGCGACCACGGGGCCTTCGATCAGGAGGTCGGTGTCGCGCCACGGTAAGCTGACCTTCTTGTCGCCGCCTGCGCCGGACGTCGAGCTGCCGCTGCCCGAGCCGCCGCTC
>DASXIP010000008.1:0-2612 GCA_036497875.1 Caldimonas sp. | reverse complement strand
CTCGAGCCACGAGCGCCACTCGAGCGTCTCGTCGGTGAAGCCGTTGCGGCGGATCATGGTGCGTCGCTCCGAATCGTCGTGCGCATCTCCTGAAGGCCGGCGACGACGCGCAGCTGGTAGGCGAGGTACGCGACGAGCTGCGCCAGCGCGACGATCGCGGCGTCGCCGAGCCCGGCGCGGCGCAGTGGCTCGAGCGCGGCGCGGTCGCCGAGGCGCGGATCGGTCGTCAGCGCGGCGGCGAAGCGCAGCATCGCCGGAACCGCGGGCGAGGGCGGCGCGTCGCGGCCAGGCGCAGCGGCGAGCAACTCTTCGAAGTGCTGCGCGAGGCTCACCGCGCCGGCGATCTTGCAGACGTGCGCGGCGACGCGAAGCCGGTCCGCGGTCGAGAGACCTTCGACCGGCTCGCGCAGGAGAGCATCGTGACTCGCCTGCGTCGCCTCGACGACCTTGGCGCGAAAGCGGCGCGCGGCGTGCAGCGGGTCGCCGGGTGCGAGGCCGGCGGCGCGATCGATCACGTCGATGGCGTCGTTGGCGAGCATGCTCAGCCTGCTCGCACCGCGAACAGCCGCCGCGGCTCGGTGAAGCCCTTCAGCGGCTGCAGCCCGCGGTCGTCGAAGGCGATGCCGGAGCCCGCGACGAGATCGCGCACGGTGTCGGTCACGAGCACCTCGTCCGCGGCAGCGAGCGCAGCGACGCGTGCCCCCACGTGCACGGCGAGGCCGGCGAGCTTGCCGCCGACGAGCTCGCATTCGCCGGTGTGTACGCCGCTGCGCGCCGGTAGCCCGAGCCCACGCAGCACGCCGAGGATGGCGAGCGCGCAGCGGATTGCGCGCGCCGGCCCATCGAAGCGGGCGAGAAAGCCGTCGCCGGCGGCGTCGATCTCGGTACCGCGATGGCGCCGCAGCTCCATGCGCACGGCGTCGTGGTGCTGTTCGAGGAGGCGCCGCCAGGTGCGGTTGCCGACCTCGCCGACGCGCTCGGTCGAGCCGACGAGATCGGTAAAGAGAACGGTCGCGAGCACGGTGTCGGCCTGCACCGGCTCGGGCGCGCCGGTGATGAACTCGCTCGTCGCGGCGAGCACCTGGTCGGCGCAGTCGAACCAGGGCGCATGGTCCTTGCCCTCGAGCTCGACGAGGCGCGCGCCGGGAATCGCCGCGGCGAGCCAGCGCGCCTGCTCGATGTGCACGACGTTGTCGCGCGGGCTGTGCAGCACGAGCGTCGGCACGTGCACCGAGGGCACGACGGCGCGCACGTCGATCTGGCTGCCCATGCGCATGAAAGCCACCGCGGCCGAAGGCGATGCCGCCGAGCGCATCAGGCGACCGAACCACGCCTGTAGCGCGGGGTCGTCGGCGCGGCTTTGCGCGAAGAAAACGCGCGCCGGCCTGCCCCAGGAGTCGCCGCCGAGCAGACGCTGCATCGAAGCCTCGAACGCGGCGAGATCGCCTTGTCCCCACGGCCAGTCGTCGGTCGTGATCTCCTTGACCTCGCCGCCTGCGAACACCAGCGCCTGCGTGCGCTCGGGGTGGCTCGCCGCGAACAGCAGTGAGAGCGGCGCGCCCTCGCTGATCCCCATCAGCACGGCGTGCTCCGAGCCGACGGCATCGAGAACCGCGCGCACGTCGTCCATGCGCTGCTCGAGCGTGCCGAGGGTGGTGCGATCGGACAGACCCATGCCGCGTTTGTCGAACAGGATCAGACGCGTGAACGCAGCCAGGCGCTGCGCGAAGCGGCGAAAGCTCGGCTCCTCCCAATACACCTCGAGGTGCGTGAGCCAGCCCATGACGAGCACGAGATCGACCGGCCCGGAGCCGAGCGTCGCGTACGCAATGTCGACTTCGCCGGAGCGCGTGTAGCGAACCTCGGGCAGGGCGCTATCCACGGCTCAGTATCACACGCGAGCGCGGCGCGGGAACGCCGGTCAAGACGGCGTGCGGCGTGGCGGCGGCAGCGGCTCGGCGACCCATTCGTCACCGAGGATCTCGGGCTCGGCGTAAGCCTCCATGCGCGCGAAGTGGTGCGCGATGTCCTCGGCGTAGAGCAGTCCCGCGAGCTTGTCGGCGAGCTGCGACGCTCCTTCGCTGATGGCCGGGATGTCGCCGGTGATGACGCCGAGCGAGAGCGTCGCCGGGTAGCTGAGACAGTGCACGCGGTCGAGGCCGGGGCAAGACATGCCCGCGCGCGGCTGGAACTCGAACGCCGGGCCGAGGTCGGGCGATTCGGCGAGCTCGGCGTCGTCGTCGCCGGCCGGCGCGGTGTAGCGGTCCTTCCAGACGCGGATGCATGGCGCGATGTGGCGCAGCATCGGCCGCTGTCGCCAGTCGACCTTGAAGCCGGTAGCGAAGATCACGAAGTCGAGCTCGATCGGCCCGGCCGACGTGCGCACCTGCAGCGCGCCGCTGCGCTCGTCGACAGCCACGATGGTCACGCCGAGATGGAAGTGTGCGTTCGCGAAGCGCGAGACGCGCTGGGTGCTGTTCCTCGGCGGCGGCACCTGCTGGGTGTTGATGTAGTGGCGGATGCGCCATTTCCAGTTGTCGGCGAGGCGCGCATAGCCTTGCACGAAGCCGGGGTTGGTCGCGCCCTTGCCCTTGTTGATGCGTGGCAGGTCG
>DASXIP010000007.1:0-6963 GCA_036497875.1 Caldimonas sp. | reverse complement strand
CTCCACGGCATGCCGCTCGGCGTCATCGCCAACAACGGCATCCTGTTCTCCGAGTCGGCGCAAAAGGGAGCCCACTTCATCGAGCTCTGTTGCGAGCGGCGCGTGCCGCTGCTGTTCCTGCAGAACATCACCGGCTTCATGGTCGGCAAGAAGGTCGAGAACGCCGGCATCGCGCGCGACGGCGCGAAGATGGTGACCGCGGTCGCGACCGCACAGGTGCCCAAGCTCACGGTGCTGATCGGCGGCTCGTTCGGCGCCGGCAACTACGGCATGTGCGGGCGCGCGTACTCGCCGCGGTTCCTGTGGATGTGGCCGAACGCGCGCATCAGCGTGATGGGCGGCGAGCAGGCGTCGGCGGTGCTCGCGACGGTCAAGCGCGACGGCATCGAGGCGCGCGGCGGCAGCTGGTCGGCCGACGAGGAGCGCGCGTTCAAGGCGCCGCTGCTAGAGCAGTACGAGCACCAGGGGCACCCGTACTACGCAAGCGCGCACTTGTGGGACGACGGCGTGATCGATCCCGCCGAGACGCGGCGCGTGCTCGGCCTTTCGCTCGCGGCGGCGCTCAACGCGCCGATCCCCGCGACCAAGTTCGGCGTCTTCAGGATGTGACGGGGAAACGATCGATGTTCACCAAGCTCCTGATCGCCAACCGCGGTGAGATCGCCTGCCGCGTCGTCAAGACTGCGCGCCGGATGGGGATCGCGACCGTCGCGGTCTACAGCGACGCCGACGCGAACGCGCGCCACGTCCGCCTCGCCGATGAGGCGGTCCGCATCGGCCCGTCGCCGGCGCGCGAGTCGTATCTGGTCAGCGAGAAGATCGTCGCCGCCGCGAAGGCGACCGGCGCGCAGGCCATCCATCCCGGCTATGGCTTCCTGTCCGAGAACGAGACGTTCGCCGCGCACTGCGCCGCGGCCGGCATCGTCTTCGTCGGGCCGCCTGCGGCAGCGATCCGCGCGATGGGTTCGAAGTCGGCGGCGAAGACGTTGATGGCGAAGGCCCGAGTTCCGCTCACGCCCGGCTATCACGGCGACGCGCAGGACCCGGCGCTGCTCGCTCGCGAGGCGGCGAAGATCGGCTTCCCGGTCTTGATCAAGGCGAGCGCCGGCGGCGGCGGCAAGGGCATGCGTCGCGTCGACGACGCGAAGGACTTCGCCGCCGCGCTCGCGTCGTGCCAGCGCGAGGCGAAGAGCGCGTTCGGCGACGACCGCGTGCTCGTCGAGCAGTACGTGTTGAAGCCGCGCCACATCGAGATCCAGGTCTTCGCCGACACGCTGGGCCACTGCGTGTATCTGTTCGAGCGCGATTGCTCGGTGCAGCGACGCCACCAGAAGGTGCTCGAGGAAGCGCCGGCGCCGGGCATGACCGCCGAACGGCGCTCGGCGATGGGACGCGCCGCGGTCGAGGCCGCGCAGGCGGTCGGCTACGTTGGCGCCGGCACGGTCGAATTCATCGCCCATCCTGACGGCCGCTTCTACTTCATGGAGATGAACACTCGGCTGCAGGTCGAGCACCCGGTGACCGAGATGATCACCGGCGTCGATCTGGTCGAGTGGCAGCTGCGCGTAGCCGCCGGCGAGCCGCTGCCGAAGACACAAGAGCAGCTCTCGATCTCGGGCCATGCGATCGAGGCGCGCATCTACGCCGAGGATCCCGACCGCGGCTTCCTGCCGCAGGCGGGGCGGCTGGTCCATCTCGCGCCGCCGCCCGAAGGCGCGTCGGTGCGCGTCGATACCGGCGTCGAGGAAGGCGACACGATCACGCCGTTCTACGACCCGATGATCGCCAAGCTGATCGTCCACGCGAGCGACCGCGCCGGCGCGCTGCTGCGCATGCGCGAGGCACTGGCGCGCTATCGCATCGTCGGCGTCGCCAACAACGTCGAGTTCCTCGGCCGTCTCGTCGCGACACCATCGTTTGCCAACGCCGACCTCGACACCGCGCTGATCGAGCGTGAGCACGCCCGCCTGTTCCTGGCGGCGAGCCCACCTCCGGACGACGTTTGGCTGCTTGCCGCGCTGGCCGAAGTCGAGCGCGATGCCGAGGCCGCTCGCCGCGCGGCGGCCGGCGCGGCCGACGGCGGCTCGCCCTGGCGGGCGCTCGACGGCTGGCGCCTCAACGGCAGCGCCCTTAGGCGGCTCGGCTTTCGCAGCGGCGAGATGATGCGCGAGGTCGACGTCGCAGCAGTGCCCGGTGGCGGCTGGCAGCTCACGCTCGACGGCATGACGACCGCAGCGAGCGCTCGGCACAGCGCCGACGGCGCCTTCGCGGCGACGCTCGGCGAGCATCGCTTCGCCACCGCAGTCGTCGCCGAGGGCGGCCAGCGTCACGTCTTCATCGGCGGTCGTTCGTATGCGCTCGTGCTGGTCGACCTGCTCGGCGTCAGCGGTGCCGAGCACGACGAGGAGGGCGCCGGCCTGCTCGCACCAATGCCCGGCAAGGTGATCGCCCTGCTCGCCGTGCCCGGCGTCGCGGTCGACAAGGGCGCGCCGTTGCTCGTTCTCGAGGCGATGAAGATGGAGCACACGATCAGCGCGCCTCGTGCCGGCACGGTGAAGGCATTTCGCTACGCGGCGGGCGATCAGGTGAGCGAAGGCGCCGAGCTCGTCGACTTCGAATAGTGACGTCCGCCTCCGTGGGTTGTGCGGCCGCCGCTGCCGCTCAAACCGGCGACTCCTCATCCGCGGGGCTCTTCCCAGTCGAAGCGCCAGATCGCGACGGCGGTGAACAACACGCTGAACGCGAGCAGCACGACGACCGGCGCGATCGCGGCGTCGACGCCGAGGCCACGCCAGGTCATCGCGTCGAGGCCATCGACCGCCCAGCGCGTCGGCACGGCGAGCGATGCGATCTGCAACCATTGCGGGAAAACGAACGACGGCACCCAGGCGCCGCCGAGCATCACCATGACGAGCGTCGCGAAGATCGCGAGCCCGCGGGTCGCCTCGGGCGTCTTGCCGATCGCGGCGATGAGAAGACCGAAGCTCGACGTCAGCAGCGCGAATGCGACCGCGATCGCGGCGAAGCCGACGACGCTGCCGTCGATACGAACGTGAAAGATCGCCATCGCCGCCGCGTAGATGATCGCCAGCAGCACGAGCGCGGTGATCGCGCCGCTCGCGATGTGGCTGCCGAGCAGGAGCGTGCGCGAGAGCGGCGCCGCGCGCAGCCGCTTCCACAGGCCCAGCCGGCGCGCCAGGAGGACGCCGACCCCGACCTCGATCCCCATGAAGAGGATGAACTGCACGCCCATGCCGGCGAACGAATGGGCATAGCCGTTGTACGGCGCCTCGCTCGCGACCGACTCCACGGCCCGGGTCGTGAACGGCAAACTGAACGCCGACGCCGGCGCGCCGCTGCCGCCGAGGCTTTCGCCGAGCGCCTTCATGACGTGCTGCGCCAGCAGCCCCTGCACGAGCGGCATCGCCGTCGCTTGCGAAGGGTCGTAGTGGACGGCGACGACCGGCTTGTCGCCGCCTGCCATCAGCGCCGCGGGCAGCCGCTCGCCGAAGCCGGCCGGCAGAACGACGGCGGCGCGCACCTTGCCCTGGCGCGCCCGTTCGACCGCCGCGGCGGCGTCGAGCTGCTCGACCTGAAACGCCGGATCGGCACCGATCGAGGCCGAGACCGCTTGCGAGATCACACTCCGGTCCTGGTCGGCAAGCGCGACCGGGATCCGCGTCGGCTTGGCTTGGCCGCCGCCGAAGATGGCACCGAAGAACGCGGCGATGACGATTGGCGCCGCGATCGACATGACGAGCGCACGCCGATTCGAGAAATAGAGCACCAGGTCCTTGCGAACAAGGGCGCGAAAGGCTGTGAGGTTCATGCGGTCAGTCCCTGAGTTGGCGGCCGGTGAGCGAGAGGAAGACGTCCTCGAGATCGGCGCGACCCGACGAGATGCGGTGCACGGCATGGCCGCGTGCCGCGAGCCAGCCGAGCAGGGCCGGGGCGTCGCGGCCGAGGTCGGCGACGCCGACGCGAAGGCGGGTGCCGTCCTGCGTTGGCGCGGCGACGCCGGCGTCGCGGCCGAGGGCGACGAGGTCGACCGTGCCGTCGATCTCGACTTCGAGCGTTTCGACCGCGGGCAGCCGCTTGTAAAGGCCGGCGAGCGTGTCGCTGGCGACGACGCGGCCGTGGTCCATGACGACGATGCGATCGCACAGCCGCTCGGCCTCTTCCATGTAGTGCGTCGTGTAGAGCAGCGCCTTGCCGCGGTCGCGCAAGGCCTCGAGGTTGTCGAAGATGGCGTTGCGGCTCTGCGGGTCGACGCCGACCGTCGGCTCGTCGAGGATCAGGACATCGGGATCGTGGACGAGCGCTGCGGCGATGTTGAGGCGCCGCTTCATGCCGCCGCTGAAGACCCGGGGCTTGTCCCCGGCGCGCTCGGCGAGGCCGACGAGCGCGAGCGCCGCATCGACGCGCTCGCGCAGCATTGCGCCGCCGAGCCCGTAGAGCGCACCGAAGAGCGCAAGGTTGGCGGCGGCGCCGAGATTCTCGTAGATCGAGAGCTCCTGCGGGACGACCCCGATGCGACGCTTCGCGGCCGGCGTGTCGACGCCGAGGGCGAGCCGTTCGTCACCGGTGCCGACGAATACGCTGCCTTGCTCGGCGGCGACGAGGCCGCACAGCATCGCGACCGTGGTCGACTTGCCGGCACCGTTCGGGCCGAGCAGCCCGACGATCTCGCCGGCGCCGACGTCGAGAGACAACTCGGCGACGACGGTGCGGCCGCCGTACGACTTGCAGAGGCCTTGCGCTTCGAGCATTCGGGGTTCTCCTGGAGGACGGCGCGACTCTAGCGGCCGGATGCGGCACGCGCGCTGGCTTGCGACCGGCCGCGGCCACGCGGCGTGAACGGCACGACAGCGGCGCGAACTGCGAGCGTTCAACCCGCCCGGGCGAGTACGACAACGAACCCGACCCAGTGACTTGCAATGCGGCGGTGGCCTCCCCACATGGGCAGTGCGCTCCGCCGTTCGGCGGGTTCGCCGGCGGCGGTCCGGCCGTACCGTCGCCTCGCATTGCACTTGCGAAAGACACGCCCATGAACACTCTGAATCCAGCCGGCGACTCGCTGCGCGCCCATTCCGATCGCATCGCGACGATCGTCGACGACATCGGCGCGGCGACGGTCGCCGTCCTCGGCCGCCGCCACACCGTCGCCTCGGGCGTCGTCTGGCGCGCCGGCCTCGTCGTCACCGCCGCCCACGTCTTTCGCCGCACGCCGGCAGCGGTCACGCTTGTCGCCGCAGGCGGCACGCAGCTCGCCGCGACGCTGGTCGGCATCGACTCGGCGACCGATCTGGCGCTGTTTCGCCTCGCCGATGCCGGCGCGTTGACGGCGCTCGCCCATGGCGATGCATCGACGCTGCGTGCCGGGCAGACTGCGATCGTCGTCGGCCGCAGCGGCGAAGGTGAGGCGATCGCCAGCGCCGGCATCGTCAATCGCGCCGGCGGCGCCTGGCAGACCTGGCTCGGCGGCTCCGTCGATCGCCTGGTCCGCCTCGACGGCAGCGTCTACGACGGCCTCTCGGGCGCGCCGGTCGCCGACGCGTCGGGGACGCTCGTCGGCATCGCGACGGCGGCGCTATCGCGCAGCTACGGCATCGTCGTTCCGGCATCGACCGTCGATCGCGTCGTCGACGCCCTGCTCGCCAACGGTCGCGTCGCGCGACCTTGGCTCGGCATCGGTGCGCAGGCGGTGCCGCTTGCCGAGGCGGCGGGCGGCACGCCGGGCGCCGTCGAGCAGAGCGGCCTGCTCGTCACCTCGCTCGCCGCCGGCGGCCCGGCCGAACGCGCCGGCGTGCGGATCGGCGACATCATCGTCCGCGCCGCCGAGAGCGCCGCCGCCAACCTGCGCGAGCTGCGGCAGGCGCTGGCGTCGCACGTCGGCCGCAGCGTCACGCTCGGCATCCTGCGCGGCGGTGCACCGCTCGACCTGCGCACCGAAGTCGGCGAGTGGCCTGGCGAGCGGCGCTGCTGAGTAGAAGCAAGCCATGCCGATGCTGCCGATCGCGATCGCTGCGCCGTCGGCGCTGGTGCGCGCCGGCATCGCGGACGGCCTCGCCGCGCAGGGCGACTTCGACGTCGTCCGCTCGGCGGCGACGTTCGCCGAGCTCGCCGAAGCCGGCTATGGCGGCGCCGAGATCGTTGTCGTCGACGCCGGCGCCGCCGGCGATGCCGAGCTCGACGCGCTCGCCGGCGGCGGCCCGCAGACGATCCTCCTCGCCGGCGACGGCGACGAGCGCATCGGCGAGTGGCTGATCGATGGCTGCTCGGTGCTGCCGCGCGGCGCTTCGCCGGCGGCGATCGCCGGTGCCGCGCGCGCCGCGCGGGCGGGCCTCGTCGCGACGTCGCGCGTCTTCGCCGCCGAAGCGCTTCGCTACGAGCGCGTCGGCGAGCGCCGCAGCGCGCCGCCGGGGTTCGAGGCGCTGACGCCGCGCGAGCGCCAGGTCCTTGCGGCGATGAGCAACGGCCTCGGCAACCGCGAGATCGGCGGCGTGCTCGGCATCTCGGCACACACCGCCAAGTTCCACGTCGCCCAGATCATCGCCAAGCTGCAGGCACAGTCGCGCGCGCACGCCGTCGCCAAGGCGCTGCGCGCCGGTTTCGTCGACGTCTAGCCAAGACCGTTCGTCGCGAGCGGCGCCGAAGCGCGGAATCGCGCCGCGCGTGGTCGAGAATGGCGCCCTGACGCATCGCCACAGGAAGGGTGCCCAGTTGTCCATTCAGCAGATCGCCGCGCAGGTGAGCGCATTCCTGGCCGGCCAAGTCTCCTCGCCGATCCAGATCCTCTCGGTCTGCGCCATCGTGGTCGGTGCCGGGTTCACGATCAGCAGCTCGTTCGTCAAGACGATGGTGCCGCTGCGCTGGTTCGGCGTCCTCAGCAACATCGGCTTCCTCACCTACGGCATCCTTTATCCCAACTGGGTGATGACGCTCATGCACGGCATCCTGCTG
>DASXIP010000006.1:0-3901 GCA_036497875.1 Caldimonas sp. | reverse complement strand
CGCCTCGACGCGACCTTCGCCCGCTTCTGCGGATGATCGAGCTGCTGACCGACCCGCGGGCGTGGATCGCGCTCGTGACGCTGATCGCGCTGGAGCTCGTGCTCGGCATCGACAACATCGTCTTCATCTCGATCCTGGTCGACAAGCTTGCGAAGGCGCAGCAGGACCGCGCGCGCCGGATCGGCCTGTTCATGGCGATGTTCATGCGCGTCGGGCTGCTGTTCGTGCTGTCGTGGGTCGCCGGCCTGACGGCGCCGCTCTTCACGGTGCTCGGCCAGGAGCTCTCGGGCCGCGACCTGATCCTGATCGGCGGCGGCTTGTTCCTGCTCTGGAAGACGACCGGCGAGATCCACGAGTCGATCACCGGCGAGGCAGGGCATCTCGCGCCCGCCGCCGTGCCGCTGTCGTTCGCCGCCGCGATCGTGCAGATCATGATGATCGATCTGGTCTTCTCGCTCGATTCGATCATCACCGCCGTCGGCATGGTCGACCGGATCGAGATCATGGTCGCCGCCGTCATCGCGTCGGTCGCGCTGATGATGCTGTTCGCTGCCGCGATCGGCCGCTTCGTCAACGAGCATCCGACGATCAAGATGCTCGCGCTCGCGTTCCTCGTCGTCATCGGCGTCGTCCTCATCGCGGAGGGGTTCGATCAGCACGTACCGAAGGGCTACATCTACTTCGCGATGGCGTTCGCGCTCGGCGTCGAGATGCTCAACATCCGGATGCGGCGCCGCGCGCGCCCTCCAGAGGCGGCGCCGGTCGTCGACGCGCGCCCCGACGAGGGGCGCTGACGCGTGGCCGCTCCGGCGACGGCGGCCGAGCGCCAGACCGAGCGCGCGCTGGCGCTCTGCCGTCAAGGGCGCTTCGCCGACGCCAGGGCCCTGCTCGAGCCGCTCGCGCGGGGCGATCGCCCCGACGGTCGCGTCCTCGCCTTGCTCGGCGCCGTCTGCGTCCAATTGGGCGACGCCGCCGCCGGCGCCGGCGACCTCGCCGGCGCGCTGGCCTGCTACGAGCGCAGCATCGCGGTGCGGCCCGATGATTTCCAGGCCCACTACAACCGCGGCGTCGTCCTCTACCACCGCGGCGACGGCGCTGCGGCGGCGGCGTCGTACGAGCGCGCGATCGCGCTCGCGCCGCAGCTCGCTGCCGGCTACAGCGCGCTCGGTGTCGTCCGCAGCGAGGCCGGCGCCCACGAGGCGGCGCTCAAGCATCTTGCGCATGCGGTCGCGATCGAGCCCGGCAACGCTGAGTTCCACAACAACCTCGGCCTCGGCCTCGATCGCGCCCAGCGGCCGGCCGAGGCGATCGCGAGCTTCGACGCCGCGATCGCCCTGATGCCGCAGTTCGGCGCCGCCTGGTGCAATCGCGGCGTCGCGCTGCACCGGCTCGGTCGCTTCGCCGATGCGCTCGCCAGCGCCGACGGCGCCCTGGCCCTCGATCGCGACGACGCCGAGGCGTGGTCGAACCGCGGGCTCGCTCTCCACGACCTGCATCGCGCCGACGAAGCGCTGCTCGCATTCGCGAAGGCGACCGCGCTCGCGCCTGGCCTCGCCAACGCCTGGGCCAACCTCGGCGCGACGCTCAATGCGGTGCAGCGTCACGAAGAGGCGCTCGCTGCCTATGGACGTGCGCTCGCGCTCGATCCGTCGCTGAGCGAGGCGCGCGGCGACCGTCTGCACACCGCGATGCTGCTTTGCGACTGGTCGACGCTCGACAGCGAGGTCGAGACGCTCTGCGCCGCGATCGCCGCCGGTCGTGCGGTCGTCGCGCCGTTCGCGCTGCTGGCGACGAGTGCATCGGCGGCGGTGCAGAAACGTTGCGCCGAGAGCTACGTCGCCGCGCACTGGCCGGGCGCCGCGGCCGAGGCGATGCCACAGCCTGCCGCCGCCGCACTGCCCGCCGCCGACCGCCGCATCCGGCTCGGCTATTTCTCCGCCGACTTTCGCGAGCACGCGATGATGCATCTCATCGTGGAGCTGTTCGAGCGCCATGATCGCGATGCCTTCGAGGTGCACGCGTTCTCGCTCGGGCCGACCGCGGCCGATCCGATGCGCTCGCGTGCGGTGGCGGCGTTCGATCGCTTCCATGAGGTCGGCCCGCTCGGCGACGAGCGCGTCGCCGCTCTCGCGCGCGAGCACGCCATCGACATCGCCATCGATCTCGCCGGCTTCACGCGCGGCGCACGGCCCGGCATCTTTGCCACCCGCGCCGCGCCGCTGCAGGTGAGCTATGTCGGCTTCCCCGGGACGCTCGGCGCGCCGTTCATCGACTACGTGATCGCCGACGCGACCGTCGTTCCGCGGAACACGCGCGGCGATTTCAGCGAGGCGGTGGCCTTGTTGCCGAACTGCTACCTGCCGAACGTGTCGTGGCAGCCGCTCGCGCCGCCAACGATCGACCGACGGACCGCCGGCCTACCGGACGATGCCTTCGTGTTCTGTTCGTTCAACAACACCTTCAAGATCACGCCCGACGTGTTCGACGTCTGGATGCGACTGCTCGAGAAGATTCACGGCAGCGTCCTCTGGATGATCGAGGGCAGCGCGGCCGCGGTTGCCAACCTGCGCCGCGAAGCGTCGCGGCGCGGCGTCGACGGTGCCCGCATCGTGTTCGCGCCGCGCATGCGCCACGACGAACATCTGCGCCGCCACGCGCTCGCCGATCTCTTCCTCGACACGTTGCACTACGGCGCGCACACGACCGCGAGCGATGCGCTGCGCGCTGGCCTGCCGGTGCTGACCCGCTGCGGCGACACTTTCGCGTCGCGCGTCGCGGCGAGCCTGTGCCGCAGCGTCGGTCTCGACGCGCTCGTCGTCACGAGCGCCGCGGCCTACGAGGAGACCGCACTGGCGCTTGCGGCCGATCCTCCGCGCCTCGCTGCGCTGCGCGACGCGCTGGCCCAAGCGCTGCCGAAGGCGCCGCTCTTCGACGCAGCGCGCTTCGCGCACGACATCGAGCGGCTCTACGTCGCCATGCACGAGCGGCGGCGTGCAGGGCTCGCGCCGGTGCATCTCGAAGCGGACGGCTCGCCTTCCTCGAGTGCGGCCGCGGGTGCACGCTGACGCGGCAGCGTGGCGCGGCTAGCCAGCGCTGCCCGTCACCTCGCCGACGCCGCGCGGCGATACGCGCGACTGCGCGCGGCGCTCGAACGGCGCACGGTCGGGGCGCGCCATTTCCGCCGAGACGAACTCGGCCGCCGCCTCGGGGCTCATCGCGCGGGTGCGCTCAAACGCGTAGACATCCGTGGCGAGACGCTCGGCCTCGATGCGCGGGATGTCTTGGTCGAGCTCGGCAATGCGCTGCGCGCATCGGCTCCGCCAGACGACAGGATCGGGGACTTCCATCACGTGGGACCTTTCGCGTTCAGGGGTGGGACGGCGAGTCGCCCCGGGCGCCGCGGTCGCGTCGATGATGGTGCCGATCGACCGGATCGGCAATACATCCTGTCACGATTGCGGGAGCGGCCGGAGCGGAGGGAAGGGCGATTCATCGCTGGTCTCGGCGCCATGGCGCAAACATAGGGGATTGCCCGGAGACGGTCTGTCGGCCCTGCCCACGAAGCCGTGTCGGTCGCTTCTGACAGCGTCGTCGCGAGGGTTGCAAGGCCGCCTTTCGCTTGCGATCGGCTACCTTTTGCAACACGTCGCCGGGTCCAAGCGTGAACTTGCGCCAACGTTTCCGCGCCGAACAAACCGTTGCAGCGCGGACCCCCCGCGAACGCGGCGTTGCCTCGTAGGATCGGCCGCATCGGTGGTGCCTGGGCGTGCCATCGGCGGTCGCGGCGCTGGCCCAGGCCGCAACGGTTGCGAGGAGAGGGCATGGCCTTCGTGATGATTGCCACCGGCGCGACGAGCCGGTCGCGGGTGCGGACCCTCTCGGTCCGGCCGCTGATTGCACT
>DASXIP010000005.1:0-2882 GCA_036497875.1 Caldimonas sp. | reverse complement strand
CATCGACGTCGCCGCGTGCACTGCGCGCGGCGTCTCGGTCAGCAACGCGCCGGGCGTTCTCACGGAGACGACCGCCGACTTCGGCTTCGCCTTGCTGATGGCGACAGCGCGCCGCATCACCGAGAGCGAGCGGTTCCTGCGCCGCGGCGAATGGACGAAATGGAGCGTCGACCTGTTCGCCGGCAGCGACGTCCACGGCGCGACGCTCGGCATCCTCGGCATGGGCAGGATCGGCCAGGCGATCGCCAAGCGCGGTGCGCACGGCTTCGCCATGCCGGTGCTTTACCACAACCGCTCGCCGTTGCCCGATGACGCTGCCGGCGCGCTCGGCGCGCGCTACGTGTCGCGTGAGCAGTTGCTGCGCGAGTCGGACCACCTTGTCATCGTCGTTCCTTACACGGCCGAGTCGCATCATCTCGTCGGCGCTGCCGAGCTGGCGCTGATGAAGCCGACGGCGACGATCGTCAACATCGCGCGCGGCGGCGTCGTCGACGATGCCGCGCTTGTCGCCGCGCTGCGCGCCGGCCGCCCGGCGGCGGCCGGGCTCGACGTCTTCGAGGGCGAGCCGAGCGTTCATCCCGGGTTGCTGACGCTGCCGAACGTCGTCCTGACGCCGCACATCGCGAGCGCGAGCCTGCCGACGCGGCGGGCGATGGCGAGCGTTGCCGCCGAGAACCTGATCTGCCTGCTCGACCCGGCGGCCGGCCGCACGCCGCCGACCGTGCTCAATCCGGAAGTGCTCCGGCGCCGACTGTAGGAGCGAGCCCACAGGGCACGCCGGCTGGCACCGATAGGGCCGCTCGTGGCCGGCCGGGACAATCGCCGTCATGAGGTCTCCGCTCGCGGCGTGGCGTGCCGGTGTCCGCTGGCAGTTCGCGCTGATGGCGGTGCTCGCCGCGCTGGTCGTCGTCGTCGTGGTCTGCGAGGCGATCGGCTGGCCGTTCCTCGTCGGGCCTATACAGCACCGGCTCGCCAAGGCGCTCGACCGGCGTGTCGTCTTCAGCGACGGTCCCGATGCCTCCGCGGGCGTTCGCATCGGGCTCATCGGCAGCGTTCGCGTGCGCGCCGACTCGATCGAGATCGGCGCGCCGGCCTGGAGCCCGGCGCCGCACATGCTGCTCGCCCGCGACGCGGCGCTCACGCTCGGCTATCTCGACCTCTGGCGCGCGGTCCGCGGCAAGACGCTCCACATCCGCGACCTCGAGGCCGGCGAGTTCGACGCGATCCTGCAGCGGCGCACCGACGGCCGCATGTCGTGGCAGTTCGGCAGCGCCAAGAGCGAGGCCGGGGATGAGGCGGCGGTGCCGACCTTCGGCCGGCTCGTGGTCGGCGATGGCCATCTCCTCTACGTCGACGACGTCCTGCCGGCGGGGCTCGAGGCGCGCTTTTCGCTGAGCGACGGCAGCGCGCCGCGCCGCGCCGGCGCGGCGGCGAGTGGATCGCAAGGCGACGCGGCAGCGGCGAGCGCCGTCGCGGCAGGCGATGCGGCGAGCAATGCGGCGTCGCGCGGGATCGTCATCCGCGCCGGTGGTGCCGCCACCGGCGGCCCGCCAACTGCCGAGAGCGTTCGGCTCGCGCCCGGCGAGAGCGGGTTGCGCCTGCGGGCGACGGGCCAGTACCGCCAGTTGCCGGTGCGGATCGATCTGCGCACCGCCGGCGTCCTCGGCTTTATCGAAGAAGGCGAGAACGCGAAGTCGCAACCGCTGACGTTGCGCGCCCGAATCGGCCGCGCCGAGGTCGCGTTCGACGGCACGACGCAGAACCCGCTCCACTTCACCGGCCTGAAGGGGCGATTTCGACTCTCGGGGCAGTCGCTTGCGAACGTCGGCGACGCGCTCGGAATCACACTGCCGACGACGCCGCCGTTCACGACCCACGGCACGCTCGTCAAGGACGCCGACGTGTGGAAGGCGGCCTTCGAATCGGCCAGCATCGGCTCGAGCCGGCTCGAGGGCGCGTTCACGTACGACAAGCGGCGCAAGGTGCCGCTTCTCGCAGGGCACCTCGGCGGCTCGCACCTCCTCCTCGCCGACCTCGGCCCTGCGGTCGGCGCGCCCGCGCCGGGAACGGGCGCGACGCCGTCGAGCGGGCGGGTGATTCCCGACAAGCACTTCGACCTGCCGTCGCTGCGGGCGATGGACGCCAACGTCGCGATCGACATCGGCACCTTCGATCCGGGCACCGATGTCATCGAGCCGCTGCATCCCGCGCGCGCGCATCTGCTGCTGGCCGACGGCGTGCTGACGATTGCTGATTTCGAGGGCGTGACGGCGCAGGGGAAGCTCTCAGGCTATGTGCAGCTCGACGGCCGCAAGGACAGCGCGCTCTGGACCACCGATCTACGCCTGCTCGGCGTCGACCTCGAGCACTGGCTGCACCTGAAGCGCTCCGGCAACGCGCCGCCGTACCTCAGCGGCAAGCTCGACGCGCTCGTCAAGGTCAAGGGCAGCGGCCGCTCCGCTGCCGAGATCCTCGGCAGTCTCAACGGCGACATCCGCATGCACATGCGCGGCGCGGCGATCTCGCATCTCGCCGTCGAGGCCGCTGGCGTCGACATCGCACAGGCGCTCGGCGTCATGGTCAAGGGCGACGACGCGCTGCCGATCGAGTGCAACGTCGCCGACCTCGACGTCGCTGGCGGCGTTGCCAAGCCCAAGGTCTTCGTCCTCAACACCCGCGACTCGACGATCTGGCTCGACGGCACGGCGTCGCTTCGCGACGAGACGCTCAACCTGCGCGCTGTCGTCTCGCCGAAGGATTTCAGCCCGCTCTCGCTGCGAACGCCGATCCATGTCAACGGCACGTTCCGCGATCCGAAGGTCTCGCTCGATCTGCACACGCTCGCCGGCAAGGTCGGCGCCGCCGGGCTGCTCGCGCTGCTC
>DASXIP010000004.1:0-2243 GCA_036497875.1 Caldimonas sp. | reverse complement strand
TCAGCGCAGGCGCGGGTTCAACGCATCGCGCAGCCAGTCCCCGAACAGGTTGATGCTGAGCGCGATCAGCACGAGTGTGGCACCAGGAAAGACGACAAGCCACCAGGCGCCGCTGAAAAGCTGCTTGTTGCCCTCGTTGATGAAGGTGCCGAGCGAGGGCGAGGTGGGCGAGACGCCGACGCCGAGGAACGACAAAGTCGCCTCGGCGATGATCGCCACCGCGACCTGGATCGTCGAGAGCACAAGCACCGGCCCCATGACGTTGGGCAGGACGTGGCGAAGCATGATCCGCCACGGCGGCACGCCGATGACACGCGCCGCCTGGACGTACTCCTTGTGGCGCTCGACCATCGTCGAGCCGCGCACGGCCCGGGCGTATTGGACCCAGCCCGGGAGAGCGATCGCGATGATGACGACGCCGAAGGCGAGCGAATCGTTGGCGTTGGGAATGAGCGCGTGGCCCACGCCGGCGAAGAGCAGCGCGATCAGGATCGACGGAAACGACAGCATCACGTCGCAGACCCGCATGATCAGCGCATCGATCCGGCCGCCGACATAGCCCGAGAGCAGGCCGAGGCCGACCCCGACCACGAGCGAGAGCAGCACCGATGCGCCGCCGACGAACAGCGAGATGCGGGCGCCGAACATCAGCGCCGAAAGGACGTCGCGACCCTGCTCGTCGGTGCCGAGCGGGTACTTGGCCGCGCCGCCCGTCAGCCAGGCCGGCGGCAGCATCGAGTCGCTCAGCTCGAGCGTCGCGAGGTCGAACGGGTTGTGCGGCGCGATCACGTTGGCGAACACCGCGCAGACGATGCAGACCAGCGCGATCGCCGCCGCAGCGATCGCCATCGGCGAGCTGCGGAACGAGTGCCAGACGTCGGCGTCGAGAAACCGCGCCCAGCGACCCGGCGTCGGCGCGAGCGGCAGCGCCGCGGGCGTCAGGTCGCGCCGGTCGGGCGCGACGTTGTCGCCGGCCGGCGCGAGCGTGCTCGCATCACCTATTTGGACTTCAGCGTGATCCACTTGAAGTACATGTAGTTGTTCGGCAGCTGCGTGAGCTGGACGTTCTTGGCGGTCGCCCACGCCAGCGCCTGCTGGTGCAGCGGGATGTGGCCGACGTCTTCCTGATGGATCCTGAACGCCTCGCGGATCATGTCGTTGCGCTTCTTCTCGTCGGTCTCGGACTGGATCTTCAAGGTCAGCTCGTCGAGCTTGGCGTTGCTGTAGGCACCGAGGTTGAACTGGCCCTGCCCCTTGTCGTTGGGCGTCGCCATGATCGACTGCAGCACGTCGTGCGAGTCGACCGTGCTCGGCGTCCAGCCGAGCAGATAGAAGCTCGTGTCGCGGCGCAGGATCTTCGGGAAGTAGGTCACCTTGGTCTCGACCATCAGGTTGACCTTGACGCCGATCCGCGCGAGGTTCGCGGCGACAGCCTGGCAGATCGCCGCGTCGTTGACGTAGCGGTCGTTCGGGCAGTTCATGCCGACCTCGAAGCCGTTCGGGTAGCCGGCTTCCGCGAGCAGCTTCTTGGCCGCCTCGGGGTCGTACGGCAGGCGCTTGTTCATGTCCGGCTGAAAGCCGCGCACCGCGGCGCCGACCATGAGCCCGGTCGGCAAGGCTGCGCCGCGCATGACGCGCGACTTGATCGTCTCCTCGTCGATCGCCTGGTAGAAGGCGCGGCGAACACGGACGTCCTTGAACGGGTTCTTGCCCTTGACGCTGCTGAACTGGAGCTCGTCGCGCTTCTGGTCCATGCCGAGGAAGATCGTGCGCAGCTCCGGCCCCTGCAGCATCGAGAGTCCGGCCGCCTTGATGCGCTCGACGTCCTGCAGCGGCACCGGCTCCATGACGTCGACTTCTCCCGACAACAGCGCAGCGACCCGGGTCGCGTCGTTGCCGATCGGCGTGAAGACGACCTCGTCGACGTTGCCATCGGCCCTGCCCCACCAATTGAAGTTCTTGACGAGGACGGTGCGGACCGACGGCTGGCGTTCCTTCAGCCGGAACGGACCGGTGCCGTTCGACTTGAAGCTCGCGGTGTTCTCGATGCCCTTGCGGCGATCGACCGGACGTTCTGCCTTGTTCTCTTCGCACCACTTCTTGCTCATCATGCCGAGCGTCGTCAGCGTGTCGGGCAGGATCGGATACGGCGCCGTGGTCTCGATCTCGACGGCGAGGTCGCCGACCTTGCGCACCTCCTTGATCGGATTGGTGTAGCCCTTCATGTCGGAGCCTTCGCCGGC
>DASXIP010000003.1:0-6374 GCA_036497875.1 Caldimonas sp. | reverse complement strand
GCACGGATGGCTTCGAGCGCCTGCTCGGCGAGCGCCAGGTCGCCGCCTTCGCGGCCAGGTTCGCGCTCGAGAACGAAGTCGAACAAGCGCTCGAGATCGGCCTGCGCCTCGCGCGTCAGGCGAACCCGGAAACTCACTTGCTGCGCGTCTTGCCCGCGCCCTTGCGCGCAGCGTCGAGCTTGCGCTGCAGCGCGCCGACGACGGCATCGGCCTCGACGTCGGTGCCCCTGCGGTGAGCGTCCTGCCGCGAGCGGAGGCCGCGCGCGACGAACTCAGCCTGGGCACGCCGGCGGTGGACGCTGGCGCGGACCGAGGCCTCGACGAACTCGGAGACGGTTTCTCCCTCGCCGAGCAGCGATTCGACCTCCGCCCGCAACTCGGGCTCGACGCGGACGGCGGGGATGGTGGCGGTCTTCATGGCACGATTGTAATGCATTTGCGATGCAAAGCGGGGCACATGGGGATGGCCAGTCCGTCTCAACGCGGCCGCTCGCCGAGCAGGCGCGCCGGCAGGAAAAGGACGGCGCGGAGCAGCGCGAACAGCGCCTCGAACGTGATACCGATCAGCCGGAACGGCAGCGTCAGCAGCCAGAGCAGCGGCCACAGCACCAGCGCCAGCAGCGCGAGCGGCCAGCAGAGGACGAACAGCACGCACCACACCACGACGCCGAGCAGGAAGTTCATGGCCGGTCCTCCTCAACTCGCGCGGAAGGACCCGGTGCCTGCGTCGACGACGCCGTCTTCGGTCGGCACCAGGATCCAGAGCAGTACATAGGCGACGACGCCGGTGCCGCCGCAGAGCGAGAGCGCGACGAAGATCAGCCGCCACAGCCACGCCGGCACGCCGGACATCGGCGCCAAGCCGCCGCACACGCCGCCGAGCCAGCGGTCGCTGCGGCTGCGGCGCAAGGCGCGCAGCCAGCGCCCGATGGCATCGGCGCCGTTGTACGAGGAGTCGCCGCCGCCAAGGGCGCGCGCCTTCGCCTGCGAGAACTCGGCGTCGGAGAGGGCGCCGCTGCTGTGCAGCGCCGCGAGGCGTTCGAGATCGTCGGCAAGGCTCATCGCGTGTTCTCCTGGTGGCGATGCCTGCAATCTAGTGACAGCGAGCCGCTGCAACAAGGGGGCTGCGACGAACTGAAGGCAGCGCCGCATGAAGTGCAGGGGCGGCCGATCGGCCGCGCCGCGCGCCGCAGGGCGGCGCTCAGGTCAGGATGTGCTCGGCCAACGAGCGTGGCGAGTAGATCGTGACGCCGCCGAACTCACGGCCATAGCCAGTCCCGAAATGGGTGCGATCTCCGGTGACGAGCGCGTCGCAACCGAGGCGGATGGCGGCTGCGAGCACAGGCCGATCCTTCTCGGGGAGCCAGGACGTCTCGGCGGCTTTCGCCGATGCGGCCGTCGAGGCCGGCGCGCCGGCGATCACGTCCATGTGTGGCAGCAGCGCGTCCAGAATACGCAAGGCTTCGGGTCCCTTGGCCTCGAGGTTGCGTCTCGCTTCAGCGACGACATAGGCGTCGACGCAGCACGCATGGCCGCCTTCGAGGAGCAATCGCAGCAAGGCGCGCACGGCGCCGTCGGACTTGGCTGCCGAGAACAGGACGTTGGCGTCGAGGAACACCCGCACCGCGCGCAGCCGTCTCAGCCGCGGCGCCGCGTTGCCCGTCGGGGTTTGGGCTGGGAGAGAACCTCGGCCAGCTCGGACTCGGCGCGGTCGAATTCGCGCTCGCGCTCGGGGGCGTACACCTCGAGCGGGAGCGTCACCGCCGGCCGCAGGAGCAGGCCCTCGGGCGTCGTCTCTGCCAGCAGCTGGTCGTCGGCCTTGAGCCCGAGCGCCTGACGTAGTTTGGCGGGCAGGGTGACGACGCCGCGCCGATTGATGGTGACCGTTGCCTTCATGAGCGCAGTTTAGCAGAAATACTGCAATACGGAATCTCGGCATCGTCCTCCGCAGCGCCAGTCGCGTCACGCCGCGCTCGCCATCGCTACCGCGCGCCTCATTCGGAGAGTGGATGCGGCAACGCCCTGCCGGCGCTAGGGTAAGCCCGCCGGCCATCGAACCGGCAGGAAAGCGGGGTGCGCCATGGCCACCAACTCTCTGTTCATCAGTCACATCTCGGAGGAGGCCGAATACGCGGCGCTTCTCAAGGAGATGATCCAGCAAGACTTCCTCGGCCTTGCGAAGTGCTTCACGTCGTCCGACATCGGCGGCATTGGTGCCGGTAAGAACTGGCTGGCGGCGGTCGAACACGCGATGGCCGAGGCGAAAGCGGTCATCGTGTTGTGCAGCAGGGCTTCAGTCCACCGGCCATGGGTGCAGTTCGAGGTCGGCGCGGCGTGGATGCGCGGAGTGCCGGTCGTCCCGGTCTGTCATTCGGGAATGAAGCTCATCGATCTCGAGATGCCGCTGTCGCTGCGGCAAGGCGTCGAGTTGCCCACCGAGCGCGGCGTCGCGGAGCTCTACAAGGGCATCGCGGACGTCTTGGGAATGACGCCGCCGCGGCCCACCGATCTGCAGGCTCGGCTTGACGAGATGAAGGAGGTCGAAAAGCGCCTGAAGTTCGGCGAGGTGCATCAGTTCGAGCGCTGCATCGACGTCGTCGTGCCGCCGCCCGGCCGGCTGGCGGAAGACACCATCCCTGACGATGCGGTCGTCGAATGCGGCGGTCCTTCGCTGCAGCTGTTCGGTCTTCTCGAGGGAGCGCGGCTGACCTGGCGCGACATCGTCCGCATCGCGCGAAAGACGCCGGACACGCGGTGGCTGCGCCAGCTGCAACGTTGCATCGCGCAAGCCAGCAACAACGAGGTGTTCCGCCCGGTGCAGGCGGTCTACCACACCGAGATGGGCTCGTACCAGCCGCAGCTGGCGAAGAAGGAGGCCCGCACCGACGGCTCGAGCCGCTTTCACGTCCACTTCGTCGACACGGTCGTCGCGCCGTTGAGCGAAGTGCAAAACGAATTCGGTACGCTCGCGACGCTGCTTCGCCTCGGCCTGCGCTTCCGCTACGAAGTCATCGAGCGTTTCCGGCGCTGCGCGAAGAACGCGGGCCCCGCCGGCCGGGCGGTGTGCGTCGACGCCGTGAAGCCGCTGCGCGATGCCATCGAGACGATCGAATACGACGCGCTCTCGCGCGGCGCCGAGCAGCTCGATCGCGATGCGGTGATGGCGGTCTTCGACAGCGACGAGGACCAGGCGACGATGGCCGCAGTCCAGGACGCGTGGGCCGACGCGCGGGCGGCGTTGTTCCGCGACGATCCGCCGCCTTCGCCGGACGAGCTCGCGCGCGTGATCGCCGACATGAGAACGCTCAATCACACCTTCATGACGCTCGGCACGCGCCGCTACCACGAGCTGGTCAAGACGCGCTGGGCAGGGCCTGTGCCGAGCCGTGCCGCCGGAGCGAAGGCGCCGCTCGAAGACAGTGACGTGCTGCAGTGGCGCGAGGGGCGCACGGCCAGCGCCGCCGGCTTCCTCGACAAGGTGCCGGCCGCGGCCTGAGGCACGGGACACGCGGTGCCCGTACACCGCCGGCACGTCGTATGCCGTGCATGACGAGGTGCGGGCACCTTCCGCCCGCGCAGAGACAGGAGCGCCGCCATGATCCTTGCAAGACTCGTCGCCGTCGCCGCGCTCGCGGCTTTCGGCGTCTGGCTGAAGAGAAAGCTCGGCCCTGGCGGCCGCCGCCCGGGCGAGCTCTCGTACGTGCAGGACTCGATCGACATCGACATGCCGATCAGCACTGTCTACAACCAGTGGACGCAGTTCGAGGAGTTCCCGAACTTCATGCGCGACGTCGTCGAGGTGCGCCAGATCGACGACACCCACCTTTACTGGCGCGCCGTGATCGCCGGCAGGCCAGTCGAGTGGGACGCCGAGATCACGACGCAGATCCCCGACCGCCGCATCTCGTGGCGCAGCACGAGCGGGCCGACGAGCTCGGGCGCGGTGATGTTCGACCGCATCACCGACAACCGCACGCGCGTCACGCTGCGGATGTCGTACCGCGCCTACGGTATTGCCGAGAAGGTCGGCGACGCGCTCGGCGCAGTGCGCATGGAGCTCGTCACCAACCTGCACCGCTTCGCCGAGTTCATCCAGAGCCGCCAGCACGAGACCGGTGGGTGGCGCGGCACCGTTCGCAGCGGCACGCCGGCGCTCGGCAGCGGCACTGTGGTCTCAGGGGGTGTGGTCGACAGCACGGCGAACCCGGTCGCGAAAACGGTTGCGGGCAACACCAGCGGCGACACGACGGACACGCGCTGACGCGCGGCGTTCCCGCCGCGATGCTAGCGGCATGATCGCGCGATGAGCTCCTGGTGCGAGATTCCGGCCGGCACGTTCGCGATGGGCAACGACGGGCCCGATGCGAATCCGGGCGACGGCGAAGGACCGGTCCGCGTCGTCACGCTCGCGGCCTTTCGCGTCGGCGCGACAGCGGTCACCAATCGCGAGTTCGCTGCGTTCGTTCGCGCCGCCCGCTATGTCACCGACACCGAGCAAGCCGGCAGATCATTCGTCTTCTACCTGCAGTTGCCGCCGACCGAGCGGGCGCGGGCAGCGCGCGTCGTATCCGGCGCGCCCTGGTGGCTACCGGTCGAGCACGCGTCGTGGCAGCGGCCCGAAGGCCCCGGCTCGCACGTTCGCGACCGCCTCGACCATCCGGTCGTCCACATCTCGTGGCGCGACGCGAGCGCGTATTGCGACTGGGCCGGCGCGCGCCTGCCGAGCGAGGCCGAATGGGAGCGCGCCGCGCGCGGTGGCCTCGAAGGCAAGCGCTTCGCGTGGGGCGACGCGCTGCTCGACGAAAACGGCGTGCCGCGCTGCAACGTCTTTCGCGGCGAGTTCCCGAATCATCCTGCGCCAGGCTGGCAACCCGGGCCGATCGACGCCGGCGCCGGCGCGGCGAACGGCTTCGGCCTCCACAACGTCTGCGGCAACGTCTGGGAGTGGTGCGCCGATGTGCGCGAAGGCCGCGAGCGCGCATTGCGCGGCGGTTCGTTTCTCTGCCACGACTCGTACTGCAACCGCTATCGCGTCGCCGCGCGCAGCGCCAACACGCCCGACTCGTCGGCGAGCAACATCGGCTTTCGCGTCGTCGCGCGCTGAGCTCAGCGCGCCGCGGCGGAGCTCAGGGACGCGACGGGAAAATGCCCTGCGTCGCCATGAAGCATTTGACTGTCACGAATGGCTGCACCACCGGCACCGGCGAGTTGCTGCCGGCCGCAGACGTCAGCAGCGGCGTCATCGGCACGCTGCCGGGGCCGGGTGCGTAGAGCGTCGTCCGTGCCTTCGTCGCCGCGACGCCGTTGGCCGGCGACACCAGCGTTGCATCGGCCGGGCTCCCCAGCGGCGTGACGATGTGGGTGTGCGCCGGCATCTGCCCGTTGGTCAACGTGACCTGCTCGGCGCCCCCGGTGTCGCCCTCGTTGCGCGACGTCAGGCCAGACCCCTGCCCGGCGTGCAGCAGCACGCGCCCACGCATGTCGGGCAGCGCGAACGTGCTGGTGCCGTTGCCGCCGTATGTCGTGCCGAGCAGCGAGAAGAGCGCCGTGTTCTGCGCAATCGACATGATCTGGCCATTCAGCTCGGCCCAGCCCTGCGGCGCGAAGTTGAAGCCGGCGCACATGATCTGGCCGATGAACGGCTCGGTGGCCTGGGCCGACGCCGCGGGGTGCCATCCGGAGAGCGCGAGCGCGGCCGCCGCGCTGCCAACGAGACGGGTCGGAAAACGGTGCATGGCAACTCCTGAGGAAGGGCAGTGCCGCGGCTGCAGGTCGAGGGACCGACGGCCGGCGCTGTGCGGCGGCAGCGCCGGCGGGACCGATCAGCGGCTGCGCTTGCGCCGCAACGCGAACGCGCCGAGCCCGGCGGCTAGGAGCGCCCAGGTCTCTGGCTCCGGCACGGGCGGTATGCCCGCGACAGCACTCGTGATGTCGTCGACGGTGACGGCGAGGAACGCGTCCGGCGTGAAGACCATCTGCACGGTCGCGGTCGTGAACCCGAGCAACGGATCGCTCTGCACCAGCCCGAGATAGAACGCCTGCCCGTCGCTCACCAGGACGTCGAACGAGGCGCTGTTGAACGTCGATCCGCCGCCGGCCGAGAGTTCCAGGTCTCCGGCGTGCGCATCGCTGCCGGCGATCACGTACAGGCCGACGGCCTGCACGGTGCGGTTGAAGTTGATCGTGAAGCTGTCGCCGAGATAGAACGCAGTGTCGGGGTTGTCGAGGCCGAGGTAGTTGGCGCCCGAGGTCGTGCCGAAGGTGCTTGAGACCTCGAGCGTCGATGGGCCCGCGATCGCGTACGTGAACGTGAGCCCGCCGGTGCCGGTGCCGCTCGCGAAGGTCGTCCCGGAAGCGAGCGAATCGAAGTTGAC
>DASXIP010000002.1:0-8097 GCA_036497875.1 Caldimonas sp. | reverse complement strand
CAGCGCCGAGGACGTCGCCAAGCGGCTGATCGACTATGGCTTCCACGCGCCGACGCTCAGCTTTCCGGTCGCCGGCACGCTGATGGTCGAACCGACCGAGAGCGAGTCGCTCGCCGAGCTCGACCGCTTCTGCGACGCGATGATCGCGATCCGCGCCGAGATCGCGAAGATCGAGAGCGGCGCCTGGCCGCGCGACGACAACCGGCTGAAGGCGGCGCCGCACACCGCCGCATCGCTCCTCGTCACCGACTGGCGGCATGCCTACACGCGCGAGGACGCCGCCTACCCGAAGGCGACGCTGCGCCACGACAAGTACTGGTCGCCAGTCGGCCGCGTCGACAACGTCTGGGGCGACCGCAACCTGTCGTGCTCGTGCCCGCCGCTCGCGAGCTACGAGGACTGAGCGCCGCGCGCAATGGAACGCGTTATGCGTGCGGGGTGGTTGCTTTCACTCGCCGCACCACCGCCATGCATGACCCCGCCACCGTCGCCACGACCGAGTTCAGCCACGTCAGGCCGCCGGAGACGGCGTGGCGAAGCGGCGGCCTGCGCGACTTCTTCCTCTACAAGGACCTCGGCATCGCTGCGGCGACGCACGGCCGCGTGATCGCGCAACTCGTCAAGGCGAATATCGCACCCGAACGGGGCACCGGTTGGCACCGTCACGAGGCGGACTTCCACGTCGTGCTGATGCTGAAGGGCTGGGCCCGCTTCATGTACGAAGGCGTCGAGACGCTCGTCGCCGCCGGCGACTGTGTCCACCAGCGGCCCGGCATCGTCCACTTCCTGTTCGACTATTCGCCCGACATGGAGTACCTGGAAGTCGTCGGCCCGGCCGACTTCACGACGGTCGATATGCCCGCGCCGGCCGCCGTGCCGGAGCCGACGCCGTGGCCGGAGACGGCGAGAGCGGCCTGACGGCGCCTCTGTTTCAGAACTCCATGTCGAGCTCGGCGATGTCGTCGGGCTCGGCGCGCGCGGCGGCGACCCACTCGCGCATCTCGGGCATGGCCATGATCGTGTCGCAGTAGCGACGGTTGAGAGGATCGACGGCGACGTCGTAGGTCAGGAAGCGCGTCACGACGGGCGCGTACATGGCGTCGGCCATGCTGCGCTGCTTGCCGAACAGGAACGGCCCGCGGTACTTGGCGAGGCACTCGGTCCAGATCTCGGCGATGCGCTCGATGTCGGGTTTGGCGCCGCCCCAGACGCGGTGCTTCGGGTAGTGCGCCTTCAGGTTCATCGGCAGCGACGCCCGCAGGTTGGCGAAGCCCGAGTTCATCTCGCCGCTCACCGAGCGGCAGTGCGCGCGGGCGATGCGGTCCTCGGGAACGAGCCTCGCATCGGGGCGGATCTCGTGCAGGTACTGGCCAATCGCGAGCGTGTTCCAGACCGTTGCGCCCTCGTGCGAGAGGCGCGGCACGCGGATCGAGGGCGCGAGGAGGAGGAGCTCCTTCCTCGCATCGGCGTCGTCGGGCGAGACCATCACCTCGTCGAACTCGAGGCCGGCGAAACGGCACATCAGCCAGCCGCGCAGCGACCACGACGAGTAGTTCTTGCTGGAAAGCGTCAGCGTCGCTCGTCGCACGGCGGCGGCGCGGGGCCGGGCAGGCGCCGGCGCGGTGGCCTTCTTGGCGCGGCTCGGCGTGGCGACGGGCGGCATCGGCGGTCTCTCCGGAGGGATGCCGACGAAGACGCAAAGCACATGCCAGGGGGCTTGGCGTGCAAGTTGCTCTCGTTCGGCGGGTGCCGTCTTCCCGCTTCGCGCCGTGATCTACGAGGCGTATCTCGCCCAGGCCGACGCCCTCTGGCCGCTGCGCGCGTGGGGCCGGCTCGCCGTTCCCGCGCTGCTCGCCCCGCGTTCGCCCGCCGCGCCGCGCCAGGTGCGCCGGTTCGCCGCCGCCTGGCAGGTGTTCGCGCTCGCCGAGCTGACGCACGCGCGGCCGCCGTGGGGGATCGCGAGCGTCGTCAGCGATGGCGCCGAGCGCGTCGTCGTCGAGGAGGTCGCCGCCGAGACGCCGTTCGCGACGCTGCGCCGCTTTCGCAAGGACGGCGTCGGCGAGCAGCCGAAGGTGCTGCTCGCAGCGCCGATGTCGGGGCACTTCGCGACGCTGCTGCGCGATACCCTGCGCACGCTGCTGCGCGACCACGACGTCTACGTCACCGACTGGCACAACGCGCGCGACGTCCCGGCGTCGGCGGGGCGCTTCGGCCTCGACGAATACGTCGACCATCTGATCGCGTTCACGACCGCGCTCGGCCCGCGCGCCAACATCGTCGCCGTCTGCCAGCCATGCGTCGCCGCCCTCGCCGCGGTCGCGCTGATGGCCGAGGATGACCACCCGGCACAGCCGGCGAGCCTGACGCTGATGGCCGGCCCGATCGACTGCCGCATCGCGCCGACTGCGGTCAACCAGCTAGCGACGAGCAAGCCGATTCACTGGTTCGAGCGCAACCTGATCGGCCGCGTGCCGTGGCGGCTGGGCGGCGCGGGACGCCGCGTCTACCCGGGCTTCCTGCAGCTCAGCGCGTTCGTCAGCATGAACCACGAGCGTCACGCGGAGCAGTTCCGCAGGTACTTCGCTCACCTCGAAGCCGGCGACGACGATGCCGCGAAGGCGATCCGCGATTTCTACGAGGAGTACATGGCGGTCGCCGACCTCTCGGCCGACTTCTACCTTGAGACCGTCCGCCTCGTCTTCCAGGAATACGCGCTGGCGCGCGGCACGCTGACGCTACGCGGCCGCAGGATCGACCCGCTCGCCATCCGCCACACCGCGCTCCTCACGGTCGAAGGCGAGCGCGACGACATCTGCTCGCTCGGCCAGACGCTCGCGGCGCACGAGCTGACACGGCTGCGGCCCTGGCTACGCACCCATCACGTCCAGCCGAACGTCGGCCACTACGGCGTCTTCAGCGGCCGTCGCTGGCAGCAGCACATCTACCCGATCGTGCGCAACGTCATCCAGGTCTCGCGGTAGCGGCCTTGCGATCAGTCCGGCGACGCCGGCATGTGCGATGGCATCGTGCCGCCGGAAGAGGCGCGCGGCTCCGCGGTCGCTGCCGGCGCCGCCGCGCGCTTGTCGCGGACGAGATAGCTGTACAGCACCGGCACGACGACCAGCGTCAGCAGCGTCGACGTCAGGACGCCGCCGATGATGGCGCGCCCCATCGGCGCCTGGATCTCGCCGCCCTCGTCGAGCGCGAGCGCGAGCGGCAGCATGCCGAAGATCATCGCCGCGGTCGTCATGATGATCGGCCGCATCCGCACCAGGCCCGCCTGCAGCAGCGCCTCGGGGACCGAGAGACCGTCGCGGCGGCCGTGGTTGGCGAAGTCGACGAGCAGGATCGCATTCTTGGTGACGAGGCCCATCAGCATGACGAGGCCGATCATCGAGAACAGGTTGAGTGTCGATCGGGTGACGAGAAGAGCGAGCATGACGCCGATCAGCGCCAGCGGCAGCGACGCCATGATCGCCAGCGGCTGCAGGAAGCTCGAGAATTGCGACGCCAGCACGATGTAGATGAAGATGACCGCCGCGCCGAGCGCGAAAAGGACGCCGACGAACGCCTCCTGCTGATCCTTCGTCTGGCCGCCGATGTCGAAGCGATAGCCCGGCGGCAGCTGCCATTCCTTGACGATCTTCTGGACATCGGCGCCGACGTCGCCGCTCGGCCGCCCTTCGGTGCCGGCGTAGACCGCCTGGCGGCGCTGCAGATCCTGGCGCTTGATGACGACCGGGTTGGTGACCGAGACGATCTCGGCGACGCTCGCGAGCGCGATCGGCGTGCCGTCCTTCGCATACGCGACCGGCAGGTCGTTCAGCTGGGCGACGTTCTCGCGCGAAGTCTGCGGCAGCCTGAGCTCGACGTCGACCTGCTCGCCGTCGGGCGAGGTCCAGTACGTCGCGACGTCGCCGTTGACGAAGGTTCTGAGGCTGTTGGCGAGCTGCATCGTCGTCAGGCCGAGCTCGCGCGCCGCGTCCGGCTTGAGGCGGACCGCGTAGGCCGGGATGCCCGGCTTGACCGAGGTCGTCAGGTCGGCGATTCCCGGCACCTTGGCGACCTTGTCGGCGAACCTAAGCACCTCGGCCTCGAGAACGTCGGGGTCGGGGCCGAGCAGGGCGACATAGATCGGCTGGTTGCCGAGCGTCACCTCGATCCCGGGGATCGGCTTCAGCGCGGTGCGGATCGCCTTCTCGAGGTCGCGCTGGCTGCGCGTTCTCTCGTGCGGCTTGGTGAGCTGGATCGACAAGACCGCCGAGTTGCGGCTGCCGCTTCCGGTGTCGCCGATCGTGGTCGAGATCATCCGGATCTCGGGCATGCTCTTGATCGCGTCCTCGACCTGCAGCAGCTTGTCGCTGCCGCGGTTCAGGCTGGTCCCGACCGGCAGCGAGACGTTGAGCTGGATGTAGCTGTTGTCGCTGTCGGGGATGAACTCGCTGCCGACGACCGGCGCGAGCGCGATCGCGGCGACAAAGCTGGCGAGGCCGGCGAGGACGACGACCGCGCGCGGCGTGATCGTCGCCAGGCGCCACCGCCGCGGCGCCTGGCGGTCGCGCCGACCGTCGGCGCCGAACGGATGCGCCCAGACCGGTAGCGGCGGCACCAGCACGCGCCAACGACGGCTCGAGAAGATCCAGCCGATCAGCCGCCCGTAGACGCCGTGCAGGAAGTCGAGCAAGCGGTCGGTGCCACGCATCAGCGAACCGATCACGGGCATCCGCAGCAGGCGGTTTTCGGGCGGGTCGCGCCAGATGCTCGAGAGCATCGGATCGAGCGTGAAGCTCACGAACAGCGAGACGAGCACCGCGACCGCGACGGTGACGCCGAACGGGAAGAAGAACTTACCGATGATCCCCTTCATGAACGCGACCGGGACGAACACCGCGCAGATCGCGAACGTCGTCGCCATCACCGCCACGCCGATCTCGTCGGTGCCGACCTGCGACGCCTCGCGATGGCCGCGGCCGAGATGGATGTGGCGGACGATGTTCTCGCGCACGACGATGGCGTCGTCGATCAGCAGGCCGATGCAGAGCGAGAGCGCCATCATCGTCATGAAGTTCAGCGTGAAGCCGAACAGGTAGATCGCGATGAACGCCGAGATGACGGCGATCGGCAGCGTCAGCCCGGTGATGATCGTGCTGCGCCAGCTGTGCAGGAAAAGAAAGACGATCGCGATCGTCAGCAGCGCGCCTTCGAACAGCGTCTTCTTGACGCCCGAAAGCGAGCGCGCGACCCAGTCACTGTCGGCGTAGACCAGGCGCAGCTCGACGCCCGGCGGCAGCGTCTTGCGAAGCTCGGCGGCGGCGTCCTTGATCGCCTCGCCGGTCTCGACGATGTTGGCGTCCTGCTGCTTGAAGACCTGGAACGAGATCGATGGCACGCCGTCGTCGCGCGAGATCGAGGTCGGCTCCTGCTCGCGCTCGACCAGCGTGCCGAGGTCGGCGAGGCGGATCACGGCGTTGTTGCGGGTCGCGACGACGATGTCGGCGAACGCCTTTGCATCCTTGATCTTGCCCTCGACGCGAACGACCGCGTCTTCCTTGCTGCCGGAGAGCAGCCCGACCGGCATGTCGGCATTGGCGCGCTGGAGCGCGGTCGAAACGTCGCCCGGAGTGATCTGGAGCGCACGCAGGCGCTGCGGGTCGAGGTCGATCCGGATCTGGCGCACAGTCAGGCCGCCGACATCGACCCGGGCGACGCCGACCGCGCGCTCGAGCCGCTTCCTGACGACCTGGTCGGCGAGCAGCGAGAGCTCGCGCGCGCTGCGGTCGATGCCGAGCAGCGAGAGATACACCGTCGGCTGCGCGTTGTCGCCGTCGAAGCGCGAGATGAACGGCTGCTTGGCGTCGCGCGGGAAATTCGGCTGCACCGCCGCGACCTTGTCGCGCACGTCCTGAACGGCGCGATTCATGTCGGCCGCCAGCTGGAACTCGACCACGGTCTCGCTCCGCCCCTCGAGGCTGTTGGAGCGGATCATCTTGATGCCGGCGATGCCGTTCAGCGAGAGCTCGATCGGCCGCGTCAGCTCGGTCTCGGTCGCCTCCGGCGACGCGCCGGGGTAGGCAACGCTGACGAAGACGATCGGCGGCGTGATGTCCGGTAGCCGCTCGACGCGCAGCTGGCTGTACGAGAACAGGCCCAGCACGCAGAGCGCGGCCATCACCATCGTCGCGAAGACGGGGTTGTTGATCGAGACGCGGGTGAACCACATGGCGACCGCCCGCCGAGTGCCTAGGAACGCGGCACCGGCGTTGCCGATACCGACGGCGACGAGGCCGAGCCGGCCCGCGCCGACGACGGCAGCGACGAGGCATCGAGCGTCGTCCGCTGGCCGACGACCTTGGCCGGCGCGCCTTCCTTGAGGTTGTCGAAGCGCATCGCGAGGATCTGGGCGTCGGGGTCGAGGCCCTTGACGATCTCGATCCGCCCCGACGCGACATCACGCCGGCCGGTGACCACGATGCGGCGGACGAGCGCGCCCTTCTCGATCGTCCAGACGTAGTCCTGCCCCGATGCCTGGCCGACAGCGGCGATCGGCACCGTCATGCGCTCGGTCACGTCGGCGAGCGACACCGTCGCCTGCGCATACTGGCCGGCGCGGAACTTCTCGTCATGGTTGTCGAGAACGACGACGACGCCGATCGCGCGCGTCCCAGCCTCGGCGGCGGGCGCGATGCGGTCGATCCTGCCCGGCACCGGCTCGTTGGTGCCCTCGATGCGAATCGTCGCCGGCTGCCCCGGCGCCAGCAGCGACACCTCGTGCGTGCCGACCGTGCCGGCGAGCTCGAGCGTCGACAGGTCGACCACCGTCACGACCGGCTGCTCGGCGCTTACCTTCTCGCCCGGAACGACGTGGCGCTTACCGACAATGCCCGGGATCGGCGCCGCGAGCGTCGCCTCGCGCAGGCCGACGTTCGACGACGCCAGCTGCGCCTGCGCCGACTTCAGCTGCGCCCGCGCAGCGTCGAGCCGCGCCTGCGAGGTCTGAAGGGCGGTCGGCGAGATGAAGTTCTGCGCTGCCAGGCCGACGTTCGCTGTGTGCTGCCGCTGCGCTTCGACCAGCGACGCCTGCGCCGATTCGACGAGCGCGGCGCGGTCGGCGGCACGGCTTTGCAAGTCGCTGAGATCGATCGCGCCGATCACCTGCCCGGCCTTGACCCGGCTGCCTTCGGCGACGTTGAGCGACAGCAGCGAGCCGACCGCCTTGGCGCGGACAATCGCCGTGCGAGGCGCAACGAGCGGCCCCGAGAACTCGACCGTGACCGGCAGTCGCGACGACACCGGCCGCGCCACCTCGGCGGCGACGAACTCGAGCGCCACCGGCTGCTTTGACTTGTCCTTGTCGCCCAGGAAGAGCTGCGTCTTCGAAAGCACCGCCGCGGCCAGGGCGACCAGGACGACTCCGCCGAAAGTGCCCAGCCAGAAACGGCGCCTGGCCTTGTGGGCGGGCCGCCTGGAATCGCTCGAATGCTGCATGGCCGCGAGTGTAGGACTGGCGCCAAGTCGCGCCGGTGACCGTGCGACAGGCTGCCGATCCGGGCGGCCAAAGTGCAGCGGCCCGCGACGAAGCCCCGGCGGCCCGGCTGCTAGGCGTCGAGCGCGGCGTTGGCGCCTCTCAGCGCCAGCGCGGAAGCGTCGAGAACGACCGCGGTCGGGATTCGTGCCAGGTAACCAGCGTAGCGGCCCTTGGCCTCGAAACGCTCGCGAAACCTCGAGCTGGCGATCATGTCGCCGAGCTGCGCGACGATGCCGCCTGCGATGTAGATGCCGCCCCGCGCGCCGAGCGTCAGCGCGAGGTCGCCGGCGAGGCTGCCGAGAAAGGCGAAGAACCAGTCGATCGCCTGCCGGCAGCCGGCATCGTTGCCGAGGCGCGCTCGATCGGCGACATCCGGGGGATCCAGCGGCTCGATCGGCCGTCCGGCGAGCTCGCAGCTCGCCGCGTACAGGTTGACAAGACCGGGCCCGGAGAGGGCTCGCTCGGCGGAGACATGGCCGAAACGTCGGCGCAGGATGGCGACGACGGCTTCCTCGACAGCGTCGGCAGCGCTGAGCGAAACATGGCCGCCTTCGCCGACGACCGGGACCTGA
>DASXIP010000001.1:0-4373 GCA_036497875.1 Caldimonas sp. | reverse complement strand
GTGCAGAGGAAGACGGCGGTGAGGTTGACGTCGACGACCGCCTGCCACTGCGCGATCGTGAGTTCCTCGAGCGGCAGCGGCGGCGCGCCGGTGCCGGCGTTGTTGAAGAGCACGTCGAGGCGGCCGAATGCGCCCTTGGTGGCCGCGAACAGCGCCTTGACCGCGGCGGGGTCGGTCGCGTCGGTCGGCACAGCGAGCGCCCGCGCCGCGGCATCGCCGGCAGCGGCGCGCGTGGCGTCGAGCGCATCCTTGCGACGGCCGGCGAGGGCGACGTGGTAGCCGGCCTTGAGCAGCGCGAGCGCGGCGGCGCGGCCGATGCCGCTGCCGGCCCCGGTGACGATGGCGACCTTGTTCATGACGAGCCCTCCTTCATGCTGATCCTTTGAGCGAGTCGGTGGGATCGACGTCGTCGCCCGTCGGTGCGGCGGCGTCGGCGGCAAAGCAGCCGGTGAACGTGAACCAGAGGCTGGCGTAGAAGATGGTCGAGAAGATCAGCGTCAGCGGCGTTGCGACGAGCGTGAAGCGCTGCGGCCCGAACAGGGCGACGCCGATGCTCACGAACGCGAGCAGCAGCATCCAGACCGCCACCCAGGCGATGCCGTAGACGCCGAACGCGCCCTTGTTGCGCCAGACCGCGACACTGCTGAAGAAGAGCGATTTCGCCCAGCCTTGGCCGCCCCAGTGGACGAGCGCCGGCGCGTGCCAGAACGGCACCGAGATCGCACCGGCGAACGCCAGCCGCAGCAGCAACCCGAACTCCAGCCGCGGGTCGGCCAGGCGCGTCGCGGCCGACTCCGGTGTCGTCTTCGTGTCGGGCAGCGACTCGAGGAACGATTCGAGCGCACCGCCGTCGAGGACGCCGGCGAGCCAGAAGACGACGAACGTCGCCACGGCGTAGACGATGCCGAGCTTGACGAGCCCGAGCAGACGCGCCCGGCCGGCACCGGCGAGCTCGGCGATCGAACCGGGCATCGCCGTCTTGCCGTCGACGACGCGCCGGGTCGCGATCATGAACAACAGCGAGCCGGCCGGCGGCAGGACGAGAAGGGCGATCGTGCCGACGACCGGGATGACGCCGAGCAGCAGGAAGACGAACAGGCACGAAGCGAACAGCGCCGCGAAGCCGAGCGGTTGGCGCCCGAACACCTGGAACGCCCTTTGCACCCAGACCAGGCCCTGGCGCGGCGCGACGAGCTGCAGTTTCATGACGGTTGTTGCAGCGACGGATGCCACGGCGCCTCGCGCCGCTGCACGAGGACGCGCTCGAAGTGCCCCGGATCATGTGCCGTCAGGACGAAGGCGTCGCGCGGCAGGTGCAGGTCCCAGACGCGCGACAGCCAGAAGCGAAATGCCGCTGCCCGCATCATCGCCGGCAGCAGCCGCAGCTCGGCATGCTCGAGCGGCCGCTCGGCAGCGTAGGCGGTGACGAACGCGTTCGCACGGTCCTCGTCGAGACGGCCGCTGACGAGGTCGACGCACCAGTCGTTGAGGGCGATGGCGATGTCGAGCAGCATGCAGTCGACGCCGGCGAAGTAGAAGTCGAACACGCCGGCGAGCGTGCGCTCGACGAACATCACGTTGTCGCGAAACAGGTCGCCGTGGATCGCGCCGCGCGGCAGCATCGCGTACGCCGACGACGAGGCGAGATGCTGCTGGTAGGCGAGCTCGTCGGTCATCAGCGCGGCCCGGTCGCGATCGAGATGCGGCACGACGACGGGTACCGTTTCGTTCCACCACGCCAGGCCGCGCAGGTTCGGCTGCGCCGGAGCGAAGTCGCGCACCGCGACGTGCATTCGCGCGAGCACCTTGCCGACGGCGGCGCAGTCGAGCGCGTCTGGCGCGAGATGATGCTCGCCCGGCAACCGGTCGACGATCGCCGCCGGCTTGTCCTTCAGGAAGAGGAGCAGCGAGCCGTTCACGTCGCCGTGCGGCATCGGCACCGGCAGGCCGCGATCGGCGTGGTGCTTCATCAACGCGAGGTAGAACGGCAGCTCGTTGACCGACAGTCGCTCGAACAGCGTCAGCACGTAGCGCCCGGACGCGGTGTCGGCGAAGTAGTTGGTGTTCTCGATCCCGCCTGCACAGGGCGCGAGTGTCAGCAACGGCCCGAGGCCGACGCCTGCCATCAGCGACGCAGCTTCGTCGAACGCGACTTCGGTATAGACCGCCATCCGGCGGCTCAGAAACGCAGGACGTTCCAGACGCGCTTGCCGGCGGAGCCGCGCGAGGTTCCCGGATCGTCCGCGGTGGCGTGGTAGCCGTCGCCGGTGAGGACCTCGTAGCCCGGCGCGCCGCCTTTCGGCGCGACCGTGACCTTCTGCAGCGTGCCGCGAACGCGCAACTCCTCGATGCGCGCCGCACGGTCCTCGATCACCGTGCGCCTGATCGCCGGCTCGCCGCCCTTGGTCCGCGGCGATTCGACTTCCTCGAGCAGTTCCCCGGACGGGGCGGTCGCCGCCGGCGTCGCCGACGGTCGCGGCGGCACCTCAGCCGCAGGATCCGACACGGGCGTCTTCGCAGGCGCCGCGATCGTCGGCGGCACGGGCGAGGGCGGCGCGTCGGCGGCGCGCGCACCGACGCTCGACAGCGCCGCCAGCGCGGCCGCGAGTACCAGCAAAGCACTGCGTTGCATGGCTCGATTCTAGGCCGCCGTCCCGCCGCTCGTGTGTGGCCCTTCATTCACAATGGGCTGCATGGTGGATCGGACCCTGCTGCTCGTCGACGGCTCGAGCTACCTCTACCGCGCCTACCACGCGCTGCCCGACCTGCGCGGCCCGGGCGGGGTCCCGACCGGCGCGATTCGCGGCGTCGTCTCGATGATGAAGCTCCTGCGCGAGCAATATCCGGCGGCGCACGGCGCCTGCGTTTTCGATGACAAAGGGAAAACCTTTCGCGACGATCTTTACCCAGAGTACAAGGCGACGCGGACGGCGATGCCCGACGACCTGAAGCTCCAGATCGATCCGATCGTCGAGGCGGTCAAGCTGCTCGGCTGGCCGGTGCTCACGGTGCCTGGCATCGAGGCCGATGACGCGATCGGCACGATCTCGTGCATGGCCGCCAAGGGCGGCTTCCAGGTGGTCATCTCGACCGGCGACAAGGACCTCGCTCAGCTGGTCAACGAGAGCGTCACGCTGATCAACACGATGAGCAACGAGAAGCTCGACGTCGCCGGCGTGTCGGCGAAGTTCGGCGTTCCGCCCGAACGCATCGTCGATTACCTCGCGCTGATCGGCGACTCGGTCGACAACATCCCCGGGGTCGAGAAGGTCGGCCCGAAGACCGCGGCGAGGTGGATCCAGGAGCACGGCTCGCTCGAAGGCGTGATCGCGGCGGCGCCGCAGATGAAGGGCGTTGTCGGCGAGAACCTTCGCAAGGCGCTCGACTGGCTGCCGCAAGGGCGCCGCCTCGTCACCGTCGTCACCGATTGCGACCTCTCGGGCCACGTCCTCGGCTGGCCCGAGTTCGACGCGCTGGCGCTGCGCGAGATCGACGTCGACGCGCTGCTCGCGTTCTACGACCGCTACGGCTTCGGCTCGATGAGAAAGGAGCTCGAGACGGCCCTCGGCCGAACGCCGGCCCGCGCGCCGGTCGCACCGTTGGCGCGCAGCGCGACGATCGACGTTCCCGACGCCGTGCCTTCGCAGGCGATCGTCAAGCACTACGAGACGGTGACGACGATGGCGGCGCTCTACGCGTGGATCGGCCGCGTCGCCGCCGCCGAGCTGACGGCGCTCGACGTCGAGACCGATTCTGCCGACCCGATCCGCGCCCGCCTGATCGGACTGTCGCTCTCGGTCGCGCCCGGCGAGGCGTGCTACCTGCCGCTCGCGCACAGCTACGCCGGCGCGCCCGACCAGCTGCCGATCGATACCGTGCTGTCGCACCTCAAGCCCTGGCTCGAGAGCGAAGCCGCTGCCAAGGTCGGCCACAACGTCAAGTACGCGAGCCACGTGTTCGCGAATCTCGGCATCACCGTGCAGGGCTTCCGGCACGACACGATGCTCGAGAGCTACGTCTGGGAAGCGCACAAGGTGCACGCGCTCGAGAGCCTCGCGTTTCGCCATCTCGGCCGCACCGCGCTGACCTACGAGGAGGTCTGCGGCAATGGAGTCAATCAGATTGCGTTCGCGCAGGTCGAGATCGGCCGCGCCGCCGAGTACGCGTGCGAGGACGCTGACCTCGCCTTGCACGTGCACCAGTCGCTCTGGCCACAGGTCGAGGTCGAGCCAGGGCTCGTCGACGTCTACCGTCGAATCGAGATGCCGACCTCGGCCGTTCTCGCACGCATCGAGCGCACCGGCGTGCTGATCGACTCGGCGCTGCTCGCCGCGCAGAGCCAGGAGCTCGCCGAGCGCATGGCGGCGCTCGAG